>NZ_JADJUO010000010.1:0-243663 GCF_016717045.1 Candidatus Villigracilis proximus
CCAGAGTCTGTGTTCCAAATTGAAGTACTCACTTCATCCCCATTTATGCCAGCGGCATTTGCCATCTTCAAATAACGCGCCAGCTATAATCGTATCATCAGATATAGACACGTGAACAGCAAATTCATCGCCTGCTTCTGTGTTAGAGGCTTTTAAATAAGCCTGCTGACTCAAACCCCTGCTGTGCGGGTGAAGACATACGCAGCACCAGGATTGCATTACGGCTGGATTATCGGCCTGATTGCCATTCCACCAGTTGCGTTACTATCTTCATATCGCGCTGTAACGACAAGGGTATCTCCAAAGAGTGACACATCCCAGCCGAAGTAGTCGCCTGCTTCGGTATTTGAGGCTTTTAGGTAGGCTTGCTGAGTCCAAACTCCCCCAGCGCGGGTAAAGAAACTGACATGGCATTGCCAAATAGATCACTTTCTTCAGT
This sequence comes from Candidatus Villigracilis proximus, assembly GCF_016717045.1. NCBI lineage: Bacteria > Bacillati > Chloroflexota > Anaerolineae > Anaerolineales > Candidatus Villigracilaceae > Candidatus Villigracilis > Candidatus Villigracilis proximus. The sequence goes on from NZ_JADJUO010000010.1 coordinate 440, forward strand.
GTTAGAGGCTTTCAGATAGGCTTGTTGAGTATTAGGAACTACCCCGCAGGCAACAAGGCTTTGACTTGTGCCCAATCAGCTGAATTCAAACTGGTGGAGGTTTCAAATCTGTTGATTCAACCGCCTGCACAGACGGAACAAACACGGCGCTGCCAAGCAGGGATGCCAGTAACGCGACAAGAGTAAAAATATTGAACGTTATTTTTGATCGGATTTTCATTATATATTCTCCATAGAAGTTGGATAATCTTATTTTTTCTGCGGCGTTGAATAAACGGATTCACAGGGAAATACAATCACAGATTGCCGCAGCCAATAGACACAAAAATCATATCTGCAGTTTTTTAGAATTTTTATGAGGGTTTGATTTACGCTTCCCCCATTTTTTTTATTCGTGAACATCTTACACCCCGCGAAAAAGAAAGTCAAGATTCTCACAATTCACCCATGGCTCTTCCAGAGGTGGGAAATCTTAACAAGCGCACCCACGCATACATAAATTCTATATTTTCCCCGCAATAAGGTTTTGACTTTATAAAAGCGGTTAAAAAATCCGTTGTGCATTGTCCCCTGCAAACAAATGTGGTTAAATCGCTCTGTTATAAAATCCAGACGTAGGAATAGAGCCATGCACATCCTTGGAATTGACGTAGGTGGATCAGGCATCAAAGGCGCCCGTAGACACAGAAACAGGCCTGCTGCTTGCAGAGCGGATTCCGGATTAAGACACCCAAAAAAGGCGAACCCGAACCCGTGGCCGAAGTGGTCAACCAGATCGCGCAATCCTTCAACTGGCGGGGGCCGATCGGCATTGGGTTTCCTGCGCCGATCAAAGGCGGGGTGACCATGATGGCGGCCAACGTCTCAGAAAAATGGGTTGGCACCAATGCAGATGCGCTCTTCACCAAAGTCACAGGCTGTGACTGCACAATGATCAACGACGCGGATGCAGCCGGGCTGGCGGAAATGCACTTCGGCGCCGGGCGCGGACAACCCGGGACCGTGATCATGATCACCCTCGGGACAGGCATCGGCTCCGCGATCTTTCACCGCGGACAACTGCTCCCCAACACTGAATTTGGTCACCTCGAAATAGAAGGGGAAGACGCAGAATTCCGCGCTTCTGATGCGGCTCGTCAACGCGATGACCTTTCCTGGAAAAAATATGCCCGGCGGCTCAATAAATACCTGGCGACAATGGAAACTCTTTTCTGGCCCAATCTGTTTATTATTGGCGGCGGCATTAGCAAAGAGTCTGAAAAGTTTTTACCTTTGCTTACGCTTGAAACGCCCGTTGTACCCGCGCAGTTATTAAATGAAGCCGGCATCGTCGGCGCAGCGCTGGCAGTTCGAAAAGGCGTTTAATTTTTATCCAACAGATCCTAAAGTAAACAGTCACAAAATATGACCCACCCCCGAAATTAAGGTTTCGAGGGTGGGTTCGTTTTTAAGAATAAATGGGACGCAGATTGCTTCGCACACTAACCCACGCTGACAAATGCAAAAAGTCAGCGTTTTCTGCATGAGCCAGCGTGTGGTCAGCGCGGAGAAACCCGAAGCGCAGGCTGGCAGCGTGATCCCGAATCTCGAAGATGCATATCTCTATTTCATCGGCTCGCACAACGACGGACATCAGCAATTCCAGTTTATCCATTACTCACGTTAATGAAATTGCTCCTGTTCCACAAAATAAAAAACTCCCCGAGATTTTCATCCCGGGGAGTTTCCAGTATTCAGTGTGAATTAGTTGACCACAACTACGTTAGTAGCCTGCGGACCCTTGGGGCCTTTCTCAACGGTGAATTCTACTTTCTGACCTTCTTCAAGATTTTTGAAACCGTCGCCCTGGATCGCGGAGAAGTGGACGAATACATCTGCGCCGCCTTCACGAGCAAGAAAGCCGTAGCCCTTGCTTCCGTTGAACCATTTGACTGTTCCTGTAATACGTTCTGACATGTTTGCCTCCTATGGCAAATAAAAAATTTGGAGGACCCGGTGCTTTCGCCAGAACTCTAAAACAAAACGGCTCATGGACTGTTACCCATGAGCCGATGGTTATACTTCCAAAGCGAACTACTGGTATCCGTGTAGGGCACTACTTTATCATGTCGATTAGGATGTGTCAATCATGACTTTCAAAAAGCTTTTACGACTTTACCAAAGTGAATTTGTCTTTCCCGATCCGGTAATTTCCATTGTGCTTCAATACTTTTTCAACCAAAGCTTCGGGCACATCCACATAGGTGAATTTATCTTCAATGCGGATCTTGCCGATGGAACTGCCGGGGATGTCGGCGTGATGAGCGATCGTGCCCACAATATCATTCGGGCGGACGCCATTCTCTTTGCCTTTGTTCAACTTCAAACGGATCATACCAGCTTCGTGAGAGGCGCGTTTGTTTCCAGAATCGCGTTCGCCGCGTTTTCCAAAATCGCGTTTGCCATCTCTGCTCTGCGGTTTACCGCGGCCATATTCACGATCGCCGCGATCACGATAAGAGGAGGAACGGCCTTCGGATGCGGCAACATCTGTCACGTTGGCAACCGGGCGCTGCTTCTCATCGGCACGGGATAATTTCAAAGCGGCGGCGGCAATTTCCATTGCGTCATGGCCTTCTTCGACCAAACGCGCCACGAGTTCACGCTCGCGTTGATAACGTCCACGGCCAAGCCAGATCTTCATCTGCTCGAGTACCTGATCTTCGCGATGTTGATTAATATCCGCGGCGGTTGGAAGTTTCCCAAGCGTAAGCGCCTGCTTGGTCATGTGTTCGATCTCGCGCAAACGGCGCTTCTCGCGCGGGGCGAATAATGAAATGGCAATACCGGTCTTGCCGGCGCGGCCTGTGCGTCCAATACGATGGACATACACTTCGGCATCATCAGGCAGGTGATAATTGAAAACATGTGAAATATCGTCGATGTCCAAACCACGGGCGGCAACATCTGTGGCGACCAACACTTTAATCTGGCCGGCGCGGAATCTGCCGAGGATTTGTTCACGGGCATTTTGTTCGAGGTCGCCATTCAAGGCTTCAGCGGGGAAGCCGCGTGAAGAAAGTTGACTCGCAAGCTGGCCGGTTTCGACACGAGTGCGGACGAATATCAACGCGCTGGTAATGGGTTCGATCTCGAAGAGATTTGTCAGCGCTGCAAGTTTGTCGCCTTCATGAACCAGGTAGTAGCGTTGTTCGATGGCTGATACAGTGAGAGTCGACTTTTTGATGGTGATCGATTGCGGGTCACGCATGAAGCGGTCTGCGAGGTGGCGAATGCGCACGGGGAGAGTCGCGCTAAAGAGAGCGGTCTGCCGGGCGGCGGGAGTCGCAGAGAGAATTTCCTCCACGGGTTCAATGAAACCCATGTTGAGCATTTCATCTGCTTCATCAAGCACAACCGATTTGATCATGCTTAAGTCCAATACTTTGCGTGCCATCAAGTCAATGATACGGCCCGGGGTACCGACAACGATATCCACACCGCGCTTGAGTTGATTCACCTGCGGACCATAAGGCTGTCCGCCGTATACTGCGAGTACGCGCACCTTAAGATGCTTGCCGTATTGTTCCATCGCGGAGGCAACTTGAACAGCGAGTTCACGCGTAGGCGCAAGAATAAGCGCCTGCGGAAGTCGTTGATGAATGAAATTGTGAAGAATGGGGAATGCAAAGGCGGCAGTTTTACCGGTGCCGGTTTGAGCCTGACCGATTACGTCCACGCCTGTCAGCATGAGGGGGATCATTTCGGCCTGAATGCCTGTGGGTGTTATATAGCCAAGTTCAAGAATGGCCTGCTCCAACTCTGGGCGCAGGTTTAAAGAAGTGAATTCGGTTGTCATAGATTTCCTTTTGTCATTGCAACGGGTCGCAGTGACACTAAATTATGAAATGTTTTGACAACTCTTTCCAACTTCCTTCTTGCCAACAAAGTTTACTTTTGCAAGTAAACCCGCCCAACAAAAAAGCCCGAATAGATTTCATCGGGCTTACAGTTCAGAGTGATCAAAACAATTTCCCAAAAAATGCTCTCCGTTGAGAGCGGACAAAAGTTTACCACAGAATTTGTTTTATATCGTCATCAATACGATGGCGATCAAAGCTGAGCCGATGCCGAGCCATTGGCTGAGAGACAGGCGTTCCTTGAGGAAGATCCACGCCAATACCACCGTCGCACCGGGGAAGAGGGAACTTAACACGGCAGCCACATCCAACCGGCCAGCCTGACTGGCAAGGATGAAAAATAAATTTCCGGAAATATCAAGAATACCGTTCAAAGTGATCATAGGCCACGCAGACTTATCTTCCACTTTCCATGAGGAATGGGTAACAAGCATATAGGTGACGATCAATATCATGCCGCCGCTGCGGGAGGCGACCATCGGCCAGATGGTGGCGCCGGTGCTGGTGGCCTCACCCATCAGGACAAAGTAAAAGCCAAACCCAATGCCTGCAAGCAGTGGCAGTTTCAAGCTGGAAAGATGCGAAACGCGAAGCGTATCCATCACACCGCCTGCACTTTGTGAGATCATCCACACCGCAAAGAGGGCGAAGCCAAATCCGATGATGGTTTCCACACCCGGAAACCCATCTCTGAAGAGTCCGATCAAAACCGGAAGTGTGGCGGCCAGCAAAGCAGAGACCGGCGTGGCGATGCTCATCAGACCGAGAGTCATGGCGTGATATAAAAACATTAAGCCCACTGTTCCAAACGCGCCAGCGAGCATGGCGAGCATCCACGATCTGCGATCAGGGATGGACTCGCCAACGAACATAATGACAAAAAATAAAAAGAAGATGCCGACAATTTCGCCATACAGCACAGTGCGATATGCGCCCGCCTTACGCGAAGCAAGCCCGCCTGTGAAATCGCCCGCACCCCAACCAATGGCGGCGAAGAGACCGTAGATGATGGATAACAATGAATACCGTCCTTGAAAATTTGACGGTGGACAATTGACGGCGAACCATTTTATGGTCTATCGTCTATTGTCCATCGTTTGTTATTATGCTTTTGCCCGTTCCAAAACCTTTTGCGCATTCTTTAAGAGCGGCATATCGATCATCTTACCATCGAGAGAATACGCGCCTTTGCCTTCTTTTTGACTCGCTTCAAATGTTTCGACGATCCGTTTTGCATACGCAATCGCTTCATCACTCGGAGTGAATGCAGTCTGCACCGGCTCCACCTGCGCAGGATGAATAATTTGCTTGCCCATGAAACCAAGCCGCGCACCGAATTCAGATTCGGCACGCAGGGATTCAACATCTTTATAATCAATGGTGACAATATCAATCGGTTGCAGATCATTGGCGGCGCAGGCCACAATCACCGCCTGACGTGCATATAACAACTCAACTGCATCTTTGGTACGAGTCGCGCCAATTGACGCGGCAAAATCTTCACCGCCAAAGATGATCGCATCCAACCGTGGATGTGACGCGATCTCTTTTAGATTCAAGATCCCTTTGGCAGTTTCCACACCGATCAAAACGCGGATTGAATTAATCGGCCAGCCATATTTCAACTCGGCGGCTTCGATAATTTTCGACGCCCATTCCACCTGCTCAAAAGATTCCACTTTGGGAATCACAATTCCATCGGGATGATGTGGAAGTACCGCATCAATATCTGCCTGTTCCCAGCCTGAGCCAACGGAGTTGATCCGCGCCAGTTTTTCGCTTGCGCCGAAATCCAATTCCTGCAAAGCTTTGACAATAGTTGCGCGTGCCTCGGCATTTTTATTTACCGCCGCGCCGTCTTCCATATCCATACAAATTGAATCCACGCCAAGCGTAACGGATTTTGAGATCATCTTCCAGTTATCGCCCGGCATGTAAAGTAATGCGCGTCGTGAGTGCATGTGAGTCTCCGTTTAAAAAATAGTCGAAAGTCAAAGGTCGAAGGTCTGACTTTTGACTTTCGACCTTTGACGATTTTTTTTCTATGGCAAAAAGTCCAAGCGCTGACCGCTCTTTAGGAACATCGCGGTTCGTTCAAATTCGATCACAATCGTACCATCAGATTTTTTACCCCAATGTCTTAACTTTACGATGCCCACATTCATTCTCGATTTTGACTCGCGGCTTTCCAGCACTTCGGTTTCAGCGTAGATCGTATCGTTATGAAAGGTCGGGTTGGGATGCGTGACCTTATCGTAACTTAAATTTGCAATGATCGTCCCTTCGCTGATATCAGAAACCGTCAACCCAACCACCAATCCCAGTGTGAAAATCCCATTCACAATGCGCTGACCAAATTCCGTATTCGCGGCAAATTCTTCATTGACATGCAAAGGCTGGGTGTTCATGGTCAACGACGAGAACAGCACATTATCCATTTCGGTGATCGTGCGTCCCGCCGAATGTTTGAAATGCATCCCCACTTTCAACTCTTCAAAATATTTTCCGGCCATTTAGTCCTCCATTTCGATCAGGATCTGCTCACGCTCCACGGTCTGTCCTTGCGCCGCGTAGACCATTTTGACAACACCATCCTTCAAAGCCTGAATGCGGATTTCCATCTTCATGGCCTCCATCGTCAGCAGGGTTTGACCTTTCTTCACGGCATCTCCCGCGCTGACAGAAACGCTTCGCACCTGACCGGGCATTGGGGCGATCAATCCCCCGGCATGATCGTGGCGGACGCCGCGCTTCGCTCCCGAGGTTTTCGTCAGCATTATTGTCTGCCCGTCGATCGTCACCCAGCGCTTCGCGCCATCAGAAGATACGTGAACGGATTTGAAAACGGATTCACGGATAAGCGCAGAGTCAGACATGTCGGTAAAACGCAAGTCCATGCGTCCCTGACCAAAATCCACGCGGACAATTTCGATCCGCATCTTTTTACCGTCCATCATGGCCACATAGCCATCACCTGACGGATTAATTTCAAGCGACTGCGCATCAAATATGATCTTCATTGGTCGCTCACTCTATAATTATTCGTCTGCTTCCACGGATTAAATGGATCGGTCTCATTGGAAACCGCCGGCTGTGACTTTGTCCCCGCAAAGACCACATCCGTGAGGGCTGCTGCGATCAAACTATGGAGTGCAGGAGCTTGCTCCTGCATCTGCAAGTCAAACAGCAAGCTGTTTGACTCCATAATTAACTCCATATTTAATTCAACCCAGCGCGTGGATATTTTCCCCTGAGCAAAATCTTCATGTTTCAGCACCGCCTGCATGAAATCAATATTCGTCACCACGCCATGCACAATGAATTCACTTTCAGCGGTTCTGCATTCTTTGAATGGCCGCATCACGATCTTCAGCATGGACAATTAACTTCGCCAGCAGCGGGTCGTAAAAATGAGTCACTTCACTGCCGGCTGTGAATCCCGAATCCACGCGGATGCCGGGGCCGCGCGGTTCGATGAATTGCAAAAGTTTGCCGGTACTGGGCATAAATCCATGCGCGGGGTCTTCAGCGTAGACGCGGCACTCGATGGCATGTCCGCGCTGGTGGAAGTCACTTTGGGTAAATGGGAATTTCTCGCCCGCCGCGATTCGAATCTGCCACTGGACAAGGTCAATGCCGGTTACGAGTTCGGTGATGGGATGTTCAACTTGCAGGCGGGTGTTCATCTCAAGAAAGAAAAAAGAGGAAAGAACGGGATCGAAGATGAACTCGATGGTTCCTGCGTTGTAGTAATTTACGGCTTTGGCTGCGTTGACAGCGGCTTCGCCCATCTTTGCGCGGATTTCAGGAGTTAATAACGGCGATGGAGTCTCTTCGATAATTTTCTGATGTCTGCGCTGTACGGAACATTCACGCTCAAACAAGTGGATTAAATTTCCATGCTGATCGCCAAAGACCTGAAATTCAATATGATGTGCGTTGGCGATATATTTTTCGATCAACAATCTTTCATCACCAAAAGAATTCAAGGCTTCACTGCGCGCAGAGTCGATGGCTTCGCTTAGTTCATTTTCTGCATTGACCACGCGCATACCTTTGCCGCCGCGGCCGGCTGATGCTTTGATCAAGACCGGATAGCCAATTTCCTCTGCGGCCTGCCTGAATTCGTCCTCTGACTCCAGCCCTTCAAAACCAGGGACAGTGGGCACACCGGCTTTTTTCATGGCGATCTTCGACTCGGCTTTATCTCCCATGGCGCGGATCGAATCTGCCGAAGGGCCGATAAATTTCAGGTTTGCTGATTCAACTTTCAGGGCGAAGGATGCGTTCTCTGAGAGGAAGCCATAGCCCGGATGAATGGCATCTGCTTTTGAGTCGAGCGCGGCCTGCACAAGTTTATCCATATTTAAATAAGATTCTTTCGGCGCTGCATCGCCCAGCAAAATGGATTCATCCGCAAACTGCACATGCAAAGAATTTTTATCAGCGTCAGAATAGACGGCAACTGTTTTGATGCCAAGCTCACGGCAGGCGCGCATGATGCGAATGGCGATCTCGCCGCGATTGGCGATGAGGATTTTGGTGAAGGGCGGAGTCATAGTGAAAAATGAAACGTGAAACGTGAAGGATTCATGGTAAGGGAATTTTCTCCGACAAATCTACTTCTGAGATTTGCAACTCGGGCACTACAAGATAAGAAGCTGGCTGTTCTCTTAAGATTTGTCCGCGTTGCTGTGGAATCATTGTCAGTAACAACTTGATAATTTGAGTCAAAAGAGAAATACGATGGCGTACGACTTCATCTTTGAGAATGTGATGCGATTTGTAATACCAATCGCGGCTCTCGCGTGCCGATCCAAGAGAGTATTGATAAAACTGGGCACGGGATTTCCCTGTGTGATGAGAATAGCCTTCGGCAAGATTCGCGCTGACGGAACCAAGTGAACGATAAAGTTGATCTGCCAGCCCAAGCGTGCGGCGATCTTTCATTAGCTCAGTCACATCGTGCCAGCCAATTTCCGTGGCAAATAAAGAAAGGCGATAAGCCTCCACCTTCCACAAAGTATCGCCTTTTATCTCTGCCGGTAAACTCGCAACCCATTCATCAAAGGTCATTGCAATTATTCCTCACGTTTCATTCTTCACTCATCAATCGAAGCAATTCCGCTTCTCTCTCTGCTGATAGTCCCGCTTTCCATTCATGATTCTCCGGCCGTTCTGATGCCCATTGAATGGTATCGCGCGCCGTTTGTTCCAGCGGCGTAAATTTCAAACCGGCATTCACTGCTTTTGAAATATCCACGCGAGCGAAGCCGGCATCTTCTCGATTATCTGGAACCCAAACCGGCATGTCGCTCCACGCGGCTACTTTATTTTTTTCAAGAAATTCCACAGATGCCCATTTGAATTTCGCATCACTCGCGCTGACCAGTTTGCAGGTATCAAGCAAAGCGCCCAGCGTCAATTCATGATCCGGTCCCGTTGCATTGAAAACGCCGGACACATTTTGTTGAATGAGTTCAATAATAAAATCTGAAAGATCGCGCACATCAACGATCTGAATTGGCGTTTCAGTTTTTTCAGGCGCAAGCACATCACCGCCGCGCGCCACACGCACCGGCCAATACGTGAAACGATCAGTCGGGTCATGCGGGCCAACGATCAGCCCGGGGCGGATGATAAGCGAGTCGATGCCAAACACATCCTGCACTGTCTTTTCGCACAACGCTTTCAGCGGACCATACGCGCCGCCGCCAACATCTTCGACAGATTCATCTTCGATCTTCCCGACGGGGTCGCTTTCATTGATGCCGATCTTGCTGAAATCAGAATAAACGGAAATGCTCGAGATGAAAACATAACGCTCGACTTTATCTCTCAACGCCTCAGCAGACATGCGGACGATGCGCGGAAAATATCCGCAGGTATCAATCACCGCATCCCACGTACCTGTGAGCTGATCCAGATCCCGTTCACGATCTCCCCGTATCTTTTCCACTTGACCAAACAGATTCGGGTTGGATTGTCCACGGTTGAACAATGTCACTTCATGTCCGCGGGCGCGGGCCGCGTTGACCAGATGACGTCCAACAAAACGAGTACCGCCGATGATTAAAATTTTCATTTCTGCATCCTCATCAATTTGGCTTCGACAGCTTTGGCCTCGCCACCCTCTGGACTTATATTATAGGCAGTGACCATGAGTTCGTCAGCAATCAATTCAACTTCTGTGCGCCAGTTCCAGTCCGGTCCGCCGGTTGGGTCGGGGTAACTGCCTGTGACGGCGAATCCATTTTCTTTTTCTGCGCCGATGCAAAACATAATGCCAGTGCCAGTGTGAAACGAGTCCACCCATGAAGTTTCAAATTGTTCGAGCGTGGTGTTGTAGCCAAAAGTGAACATTCCATGCTGAGCTTCGCCTTCAATGGAGCCTTGATACAGAAAGAGCGCAAAGCGGCCTTCGAGCAAAAGTTGAATGGTCCCAACAATTTGAGCTTCTTCAGCGAGCTTTTCAGGTTCAAGCCAGAGTTTGGATGTGCCGCGCCAGTTGCCGGCCATTCGTGCGAAGAAGTGATGAGGTGTATCGATTGAGTTTGAGAAGGTCATGATGAAAATCCTTATTTGATATAAAACACTGATAACTCCGAAGGAGTGAAATAATTATAGATTTGCAAATGGTTTTTTCGAAACCCCAAAGGGGTGACATGGATCGAAAAGAACTATGCCATCCCTTCGGGATTGAATCCGGCTTCACTTCTTTCTATAATCTTTTCATCCCTTCGGGATTACATTCGGAACACGCCGAAGCCGCCTTCTTCTTTTGGCGAATTCAAAACGATCGATAACGCCAACCCCAGCACTTGACGTGTTTCATCGGGGGCGATGACGCCATCATCCCATAATCGCGCGGATGAATGATATGGACTGCCTTCGGTTTCGTATTTCTCCAACAGTGGACGTTTGAACTCGTCCGCTTCTTCCTGGCTGAGAGCTGGTTTGCCTTCTCTGATGAGTTGATCTTGCTTGATGGTTAAGAGCACATTCGCGGCCTGCTCTCCGCCCATGACGGAGATTCTCGCATTGGGCCACATCCATAGAAAACGTGAGCCGTAGGCGCGGCCGGCCATGGCGTAGTTGCCTGCGCCGAACGGGTAGCCGTGGATGCGGGCAAAGCCGCAGATGAGGGTTGTGCCATAGCGGGCTTTGAATTCACGGAATTTACTGCCATCCACCAGACGGGCAATGATCTCATGCACGTCATAGGATTCTTTAAACGTGCGCGGCAGGACGCCGTACAATTCTTCAGGGGCGTATAAAGGCTCTTCTGGCGGAGCAACATCCAGCGCGGAAAGATTCGATTGCAAACTTCCTCGGGGCAGAGTCTCTACGATGCTGCGTAAAATCTCAATGGCATGATCATCATCCTCGGCGAAGTGATCCGCAACACCGCTCTTACGGGTATGGACATCCGCCCCGCCCAATTCTTCAGCAGTGACATCTTCACCGGTGGCCGCCTTCACGAGCGGCGGGCCGCCCAGAAAGATCGTGCCTGCACCTTTGACAATAATCGCTTCATCACTCATGGCAGGGACGTAGGCGCCGCCCGCCGTGCAATTGCCCATGACCGCCGCGATCTGCGGAATGCGCTTGGCAGACATGCGCGCCTGATTGTAAAAAATGCGTCCGAAGTGATGCGCATCGGGGAAGACCTCATCCTGCAAAGGCAAAAATGCCCCGCCTGAATCAACAAGATACAGACAGGGCAGATGATTTTCTTCGGCGATCTGCTGCGCGCGCAAATGCTTTTTGACGGTCATCGAAAAATACGAACCGCCTTTAACCGTGGCGTCGTTGGCAACGATCACCACTTCGCGATTGGACACACGTCCGATGCCGGTGACAATGCCCGCGCCCGGCGCTTCGCCGCGATACATGTCACCTGCCGCCAGCGGAGAAAGCTCGAGAAACGGCGCGCCGGGATCAAGCAATCTTTCAATGCGCTCACGCACAAAAAGTTTCCCCTGCTCTTCATGGCGTTGACGATATTTCTCGCCGCCGCCCTGACGCACAAGCACGAGCCGCTTTTTCAATTCACTCGCGAGGGCGCGGTTGTGTTCTGCGTTGGCTTTGAATTCGTCGGAGTTCGGATTAAGTGCGGAGGAGAGAGTTTCCATTTTTAGTTTGGTAGTCCCGTGGTTGATTGGCTGGATGGTTAGTAAACAGTTATCAGTAATCAGTAGAGAGAATAGAAAGTGGAAAGTGGTGAGTGGGTGGAGGAAAGACGAAAGAGGAAAGAAGTGGTGGGGCGAGTCTAGCATAAAAAGGGGGGATAAGGAATGAGGGATGAGTAATAAGTAATGAGGAAAAAGGGAGAAGTAAAAAGGACTCGGTGATGGGCTGAGTCCTTTTGTATTCTTTGTCCATGATGGTGGTTTCAACCCCCTCCGCCCTGCGGACACCTACCACTCGCTTCGCTTCGGGTACGATGTCCCCCAAATACGACATTGAAGCGCTTTCAGTTGACTAAAATTTACAAGTCGTACACTTCGCGGGGGAGGACGGGTAGGGGCAGTCTTTAATTCCTCATTCATCATTCTTCATTCATCATTTTCAACATTCTCTCCGCTTCTTCATATGCGACCTTGTAATAATACGGCGGACCATCGCAATAGGCCAGTTTCAGCGCGGACTCGGCATATTCCTTTGCCTTGGTTTTGTCCTTCTCCTGCTCCAGTGCGTATTGCGCGAGGAAGAGATTCACATCCGCCCCCTGCAACACATACCCGCTGCGCTCCGTGATCATCAACGCCTCGGACGCTTTTTCTTGCGCGTCTTTGAAATCGCCTTGGGCGTAACGTAAACGAGCAACATCAAGCAAAATGTCGGCTTCATGGTCAACCATATTGATTTGCTGACAGAGATTGAGCGCTTTAGACAGGTTTTCTCCTGCCAGTGTCAATTCATTATTTGCGCGATATGCCGCCAAGTAGCCAGTGAGCGCGAATATAATCATGGGGATAAGGCATATATTTTATTGAATGTTCTTCTGCTAATTTAAGGGCTTGAGCAGCGAATTCAATTGAGGAATCTATATGTTTTTGCCCATTAGCTCTACCAAATAACGAGGCGATGTAAAGAACGATATGCCCAATTACCAGAGCCTAAATTTGTTTCTACCGTCCCCATTCCATCAAATATTTTTTGACTCTTTAATAACTCTTGCTCTGCCTCATGCCAAGCACCACGATAAGACAGGACACGCCCTAAGGCCTGATGACCCACAGCCTCTTGGAATAATTCATCGTCCACGACTTTCTTGCGGCACAGTTTAATTTTACGGCGCAAATTGCGTTCTGCTAAATTCAGTGAGCCTAAAATCAGTTGTTGTGTCGCCACGTTTCCTAGTCCGATGGCAGTATTCGTCTTATCATTCCTCTTTTCAGAAACTGAAATGTAACCTTCAAACAACGAAACTGCACGACGAATCTGTCCACTCATAGTGTAGGAATTAGCGAGTCCATTGAGTCCATGCTTGGGCTTTCATCTTTCAAGTGGGGCAACTTGTCTTCACCATCAAGAAATAAAACGCGTAAAAGTTCAATGCGTAATTGATATGCGCCAAATTGATAGTATGTAGCTTCATTTATACGATCATGAAATAACTTCCATGCCTCATCCAAATTTCCCGCCCTGACCATGTGATGATACAGTTCGATAACGGGCACGAGGTCTTCTAACATTTTCACGGTTTCGGGTTTGGATACGGCCTCAAAGTAATTAATCAAACGGGTGTGCGCAACGGCTCGGTCAGAGGCGGTCAATTGGTCGTAGGCATAACGGCGCACAATGGGGTGTAAGTCAAACATTTTATTACTCTTGTCATACTGCAACAGACCGCGCTTCATCAAATCGCGCAAATCATTCTCCAAAGTTTCTTTGTTTTCAATTATCGACTCCAGCGCATCAAGTTTTGTGGAAGAACGAAAACAGGCAATCGTGCCGAGTAATTTTTGCTGGCGGGATGAAAGTCCGTTGTATGAAACTTCAAGAATATGATTCTGATGAGCTGTTATATCGCCGCTAACGTTCAGCTTTTGAGCAACCACAATATCACCAGCATGTTTGAAGTCGCTCATGATATGTCCAGCCAACAAACGCAGGCTCAGAGGGTGAAATCCATATAATTTGCAGACCTCTTCAATTTCGTGATTACTTCCTTTTTTGAACACCTTGCGCCCTGAAAAACGCAATGGCATCATCCTTGTGCATGGCCTTGAGTTCTTCTTCGCGACAACCTTGGAATGAACTGCCCAATATTTTCGAGAGCATGCGGAGACATGCGCGTGGTCATCAAGGCTTTGCTCTTCATATTGGGCATGGAGCAAATGCTTCTCAAGAAATGCTCAGTGTTGAGATTCACGCAATCACGATCTGTATCTTCCCGCTTTTTATCTTCATCACTTTGGTATGAAGCATTCATATTCCCATATGCACGGAGAAGGCGTTCAAAGCCATCCATGATGAGTAATATTTTTTGAGATTGCATAACTTTAAGCAACTCATCCACCTGCTCGCGTTTTTTCTCCGGCACATCTTGTTTGAGATACTTGAGCGTTTCTTCTATGAAATTCTCAAAACTAGAATCTCCTTCGTAGAAAGACCAGAAGACAACCTTCGTCCATGTTTCGGGATTTACATCATAGGTCAGCCAATGCCATGTCAGCGCGGATTTGCCGAATCCGCCCAGCGCGGAGGATGAACAAGCGATTTTCGGAATCGTCATTCAACCATTGAGTGAGCATGGCACGCTCGGCCACACGTCCCGTAAAATTGGGAGGCATGGGGTAAGGATGTTTGAGATTCCAAGTTTCGGGTTCGTGTTGTTCAGTATTGGTCGAAACAGTTGCGTAATAATTGACGACATTGTTATTGCCATCAATAATCACACTCTTCTCTACATTTCCCACCAACATTAACGGAAGTTTTAGGCTCAGATTTCACCTTGGTATTTTTGTTCTGCTCAGGTTTTAATTTCTTTGTCATAATTGTCCATCCTACCCATCAAATGACGTTCGACCTTTGACGTTCGACCTTCGACCTTTTCTCAACTCCCTCCATTTTACATCCACTTTCCACTTTCCAATCCGTGTTACGATAATATACATGAACTTCTCCCCATCACCAACGACCTGTTCATCGGCACCACCCCTTCAGCGGAAGATTACAACCACCTGCGCGGACTTGGCGTGAAGCTCGTCATCAACATGCGCGTGGAATATCGTCCGCGCAAGGATGAACATGAAACGCCGTTGCAGTTGCTTTGGCTGCCCACATTTGATTCCCCACTGATCCGCATACCGGTTAGATTGTTACATCGCGGAGCGCAGGCTGCAATCGAAACCATCAACAGCGGAGGAAAAGTCTACGCTCATTGCGCGCGCTCCACACAAAATAAAAAAGGCGACCTCGCGCAGCGGGTCGCCTTTTTTCATCATTCATCATTCATCATTCTGAATTTCCCTACCGCGGCGTACTTACATCGTACACAAAGACCTGCACATCCATGCCATCGGTGTTCAACATATCCATCGCGGGTTGAAAGGTGGCGTCTTTGATCTTTTGCATATCGTCCGCGGGCGCATAGACGGAAAGCCGCGCTTCTTCATCAGACATTTTTGCAGCTTTAATTTCCGCGCCGGCAGATGCGGCTTTGATCAGGTCGGTCATTTTTTGAATTGCATCATCAATGGACATAATAGGCTCCCGGTTTGAGTTGCAAAATTATACCAACACGAAAGATTTCGGAAGTCTTTTTTAGACCACCCAAATGGGGGAGCCTCCAATCAGACTTCCGAAATCCGGCATTTATCTATCCGCCCTTCATCTTCGCGACCGTCACACCCTCGCCGCCTTCCTTATCGCCGCCTTCTTCAAACGTATTCACATATTCATGTCCGCGCAGCGCCTCACGCACCGCCTGCCGCAGCCGCCCCGTCCCCTTGCCGTGAATGATCCGCACAAACGGCAGCCCCGAAAGAAACGCCTGCTCCAAATATCTTTCCAGCTTATCAAGCGCATCGTCGGCCATCAGTCCGCGCAAGTCCACTTCCATGCCCGGAGATTTCGAACTGACAGTCACCGTCTCACGCATCATCGTTTTCTTTTTTTCTTCGACAACAACCGGCTCGCCGGATTTCCTGATCAGATCGGATAATCTTGCCCGCACACGTAACGTCCCAATTTGGACTTCCGCATCAGACTCACCCAAAGCTGTTACCAGCCCCTCGGCATTCAACGTGCTGACAGTAACCCGCTCGCCCAACTTAACACCTGTCTTCAACGTTTGACGTTCAACGTTTGACGTTTTTCTTTCAATCGGCTCTTCCACCTTCTCTTCCATCTTGTCCATTTTTTCTTCAATGGCTTTAATGGCCTGCAAAGGTTGACTCGCCTTCTTAAGTTGTGACTTCAACGAATCGATATTACGTTTCATCACCGCAACTTCCAACTCACCTTCGGCGCGGGCTTTGGCTAATGTATCGCGGCGTTCATCTTCTATTTTCTCGAGTCGCTTTTCAAGTTCGCGGGTCTGCGCTTCCAGTTTATCGCGGGCCTTCTCCAGCTTTTCACGTTCACGCGATGTGCGGTTGCGTTCCTTGCGAATATCATCCAGCAATTTATCAGCCCGCAGATCCAGCGGATTAATTTCCGCTTTTGCTGAATCAATGATCGATTGCGGAAGTCCCAGCTTTTGCGCGATCAACAAAGCGTTGGACCTGCCCGGGAGACCGAGAGTCAGCTTGTAGGTCGGGCGAAGCGTTTTAATGTCAAATTCCAAAGAAGCATTGACCACACCGTCGGTACCGTGTGCAAAAGTTTTTAATTCGGGATAATGCGTAGCCACCAAAGTCATCGCGCCTGATTCAAGCAAATGACTCAAGATCGCGCGCGCAATTGCCGCGCCTTCCTGCGGGTCTGTGCCTGAACCCAGTTCATCAAAGATCACAAGTGAACGATGATCTATCTTTTTGATAATGCGGATAATATTCGTGATATGTCCGCTGAAAGTTGAAAGCGACTGCTCGATCGATTGTTCATCGCCGATATCAGACCAAACCGAATGGAAGCACGGCAGTTCCGATCCGCTTTGAGCGGGGATGTGCAGTGAGCACCGCGAGATTTTCCACGCCATACTTTAATTCGTCAACATGCTCGCCAACCTGAGCAGAGACTTCCGCGAGAATACGGCGTTCTTCGTCACGTTCTGAAAGCTGCAATTCACGGATCTGATTATTGGCTTCCACAACCGGCAGCGGTTCCACAAATAAAGTCGCGCCGCTGGAAGATTGGTCGTGAATGATCGATTTTATTTTTCCTTTGAATTCTGCACGCAAAGGAATCACATAACGCCCGTCACGCTGGGTGACGATCGGTTCCTGTAACATCGAAACAGTTTTTGAATCGGTCACATATTTCTGCAAACGACTCATCAACCGATCCTGTGAAATGCGCAGGCTGCGGCGGATCTCGCCAAGTTTGAGCGATGCCGAATCCAAAATTTCGCCGCGATCAGAGAGGATGCGCGAGATCGCGTCCACCAGACCGAAAGTTTCGGGCAGTCCCATGGCGGCCTTCGTCAGGCGCGGATATTCGTCCGCCCGCTTTTCGAAGGCTTTTTTAAGTTCGCGGCATGAGATCAGCGTGGACTTAATATCAAGCAATGCGTGCGCATCGAGTACACCGCCACGCGCAGCGAGGTCCGCTTGCGGGCGGATATCATGCGCGGCGCCGACGCCTGCACTTTGCATCGAAAGTAATTTACGCGCTTCGGTGGTCTCTGCGATGTAGGCGGTTGCCAGTTCATACGAAGAGGTCGGTTCGAGCGCGCGCGCCAGATCCATCGAAGCGGAGAAACCGCAGTAGCCGGCCAGCCGGTCGAGGATCTTTGGGTATTCGAGAACGTTGAGTGTCTTGCTATCCATAATGGAGGATTATACTTTGGAGTCAGACAGCTTGCTGTCTGAGCATACGAGAGGAGTGTCCAATTGTGTGAGCCTACTAAAAGATTTAACCACTGAGATCACAAATAACGCAAAGGAATTTATCTTACACGAGCGGCAAGCCGCTCGACTCCAAAGGAGACGATATGAAACTCAAAAATAAAACAGCAATTATTACCGGCGGCACCAGTGGAATTGGAAAAGCAACAGCGTTGTTATTTGCAGCAGAAGGCGCAAATCTGATCGTCACGGGCAGGCGCTCAGAGAAGGGAAAAGCTGTCGAAACAGAATGCAGGCAAAAGGGCGTCCGATGCGTGTTTGTCGAAGCGGATCACACGAAGCAGGAAGACTGTCAGAGAGTTGTGGATACCGCGCTTAAGGAATTTAATCAGATCGATATTTTATTTAACAATGCGGGCATCGTGACCAAAGGGACAGCGGATACAACGCCCGAGGATGTGTGGCTTGATACGTTGAATATTAATGTGACGGCGGTCTGGCATATGTGCAAGCTGGTGATCCCGCAGATGAAGAAGCAGGGCAAAGGTGTGATCGTAAATAACGGGTCTGATTGGTCTGTGGTGGCGGGGAAAAATGCGCTGCCTTATATCATGAGCAAGGGCGCGGTGGGCATGATGACGAAGGCGATGGCGCTCGATTATGCGCGTGAGAATATCCGCGTGAATGCGGTTTGCCCGGGCGATACCTTTGTTGATCGCTGGATGGAGAAGGGATATTTTGAAGGCTCTGATCCGGTGACGATCGAAGAAGCGATCAAAGAATCAAGCGCGTATATTCCGATGGGCAGGTTTGGCAGGCCGGAAGAAATTGCGAATGCGGTTTTATTTTTGGCTTCGGATGATTCGTCATTTGTCACCGGTCATTTGCTTTTGGTGGATGGCGGCAATACGGCGCAATGATTTAATTATCAATAAAAGAGCGTATATCATGACAAATGAACATTCTCTCACCGGCGTTAAATTTGCGAAAGGAAATTTTTCATTCGCTGAAATTTTTGTCATTCTGCTCATCAGCGGGCAAATTGCGTTGTATGCTTTTATGTGGTTGAACCTGTTGAGCGACTCATCTTTAAAAGGGATGGACTTCATCAGTTTTTACACTGCTGGAAGAATCGCGCGGCAGGGTGATTATCAAATGCTGTTCAATCTGGATGCGCAGCGCGCTGTTCAACATACGATCGTCGAGGCAGATACCTTTGCAGGCGGAGTAAATCTATCGCAGCATCCGCCTTATATTGCGCCTTTGTTATCACTTCTGGCCGTTGATGATTTTGTTAATGCATATATTCTATGGACGCTTGTTCGTCTGTTGGTTATGGCTGTGTGCGGTGAGTTGATTCGCCGTTTCCTCCTGCGCTCAAAATGGAATCCGCGGTTTGCTTTATTGGGCGCGATCAGCTCTCTATGTTTTTTTCCTTTTTTTATTGGATTGTTAGGCGGTCAGGATACCGCCTTTATTATGCTGGGTTTATTTCTTTGGATGTTTGGGTTGCTCGCAGGAAATGAAATCCGCGCTGGAGCAGGTCTTGCGCTTGTCAGTTTGTCACCATTGATCGCCGGCGCGCTGGGGATTCCATTATTGGTGGTACGCAGACAAGCCGGTTTATGGTTTATGCTTACCATGCTCCTATTAGGTTTATACAGCATGACTTTGATCGGGGTTCAGGGTGTTCAAGACTTTGCAGGGTTGATGCGCCTAAGTTCACAGGGAGATGGATATGGGCTTAATCAGGCTTCCATGTATAACCTGTTGGGACTCTTATTACGCACCTTTCCCAATCTGAATGTTGATACGATTCATACTGCGGCATGGGCCGCGACTGTATCATCCATAGTTGGCATGTGTATCTTCTGGTGGAATCAAAAAAGTCAACTGGGGATCCGGCACATCGGTATTGCTGTCGTATTAGGCACATTCACAGCGCCGCACCTGCATCTGCATGGCTTAAGCTATCTGCTGCTCCCCCTGATGGGCATGATGGGAATACTCCATGAGCGGGGGTATAAAACAACTGCACTTGTTCTTCCATCCGTGATTTCCAGTATTTTGATCGGCATCATGTTCCTGATCCCGGCATGGAATTACGCCGCATACTATCTGCTTATGCTTGCATTGCTTATTGGATTTTTTGTATTTAAGCCGGCATTAAATGGCATGTAACAGGCCAAACAAGTTAACTAATTTGTAAATTCATTTTCGAACTTTTTTCAGTATAATAAAAGGGTAAGGTAAAAAAATTTACTAGAAAGGAGGTAAAACCACATGTTATTCTCTCCAAAAGAGAAGGGCCAAGGCCTTGTTGAGTACGCGCTGATCCTTGTTTTAGTTGCTATCGTTGTTATCGCTGCGCTTATGATCCTGGGCCCCATTATCGGCAATGTATTCAGCAAAGTTAATAGTAGTTTATCCCGTGTGTAAAACCACTGGGTAAATCAATAAGAACATGGGCGGCCTGTTGATATCAACAGGCCGCCCATGTTCTTATCATTACATAACGATTGAAAAGAGGAAACGAATGATCGTTGCATCAGATCTAATGGGAACATTAACCACCGGCTCGCCATTCTTAGGATTGGTGGATTGGGTAAAACACAACCAGAGCAAACTTCAAGCGAACCTGCACATGGCGGCCATCATGCCTTCTTATGTGCTTGCAAAAAATGGGATGATCGACTGGCAGGCCTGGGGACAAAAATTAATGGTCAACAGTCTCGGCTATATAAAAAATGCCGATCCTGAAAAATTAGCCCAGGCTTCTGAATGGGTCGTGGAACATGACTTCTGGAAAAACGCCGCGAAGATGTGGTGGCACGTCTCATCAAACACCGCGAACAGGGCGCAAAAGTTTATATTGCCAGCAGCGTGGTGGAGCCTTTCATTGAACCATTCGCAAGACGCATCGGTGCGCAAACCATCGGCACGCCAGTGGAAATTGTCAACGGGCGGGTACAAATGGTCGGCGAGTTAATGGCAAATGAAAAGAAGATCGAGCAGGTTTTGAGTCGGCTGGGCGTTGACCGCGTGGATGTGGCCTACGGCGATACGATTCTGGATGTCCCTTTGCTGGAACATGCCGAGCATCCCGTGGCGGTGTATCCCGATGCGAAGTTGAAGGTCATTGCATTGCAGCGCGGATGGGAGATCATTGGCGCTACGCCGAAGATCGGGGAGATTGGTCATTAGGTAAACAGGTGAATAAAATGGAACGAACAACTTTAAGAAGAATCAGACAACGCAAGGCCGATAATAAAATTTATTTGTGCGCACCGGTCAATGCGCTGGTGGAAGGGATCTACGAACAGAATATTCCATTTTCAGAGATCAAGAAACATGGTGATTTTGGTCTCGGCACCTTCAACGATCTTGATGGAGAGATGATGATGTTTGACGGGCTGATCTATCGTATCGGTTCCGATGGAAAAGCAAACCAGATCACAGATGATGAGATTTGCACCCCGTTTTCCTGTGTTACCTTCTTTCAGCCTTCCAGTGAAGATGAACTTGCAAAGGAATTATCCTATGAGGAATTCTTAAATTGGCTGAAGGAATTAATGCCTTCGCCAAATCTATTCTATGCCTTTCGCATCGAAGGTGAATTTGACTATGTAAAAAACACGTTCGGTACCAAAGCAGGAAAATTACCGTCCACTGGTGGAAGTGGCGAAGGAACAGCCAACTTTTGAATTCAACAATGTAAAAGGCACGATGGCCGGTTTTTACACACCCGCCTATATGTCTTCGTTAAGCGTGCCGGGCGTACATTTACACTTCATCACCGAAGACCTGACCAGCGGCGGACATTTGCTGGAATGCCGTCCACGCAAGGTGAATGTGGAATTACAATATTTATATACGCTCGAATTATCACTCCCGTCCAATCTTGATTATCTAACCTGGGATTTCCAGCGCGACATCGGCAAGGATCTGGATAAGGCAGAGAAATAACTTGAAAACTGACAACGAACGCTTGAGTATCTTAATATTGGTCTTTGGCCTTTTGCTTGGCGCGTACGCCCGCTTCCTGCCCGCGCTGACAGTTGGATTCCCGGTCAGTGACGGCGGTTTATTTTACGCAATGGTAAAAGCACTCCAATCCAATCATTATGTTTTACCAGCGTTCGTTGAATATAACGGTGCATTGATTCCCTTCGCCTATCCGCCTTTGGGATTTTATATAACGAGTCTGGTTTCTGATCTTTTCAATATTCCTCTGATCGAAGTTTTTCGCTGGCTGCCCGCCATTGGCAGTGTGGCCTTCACGATCGCTTTTTTTCCGCTGGGATCAGCTATCCTCAAATCCACTTTGAAGGGTAGTTTTGCGACTGTTTTTTTTACATTATTACCCAATCCTTCTATATCATGGGCGGCGGTATCACCCGCGTCTTTGGGACATTGTTCCTGATCCTAACCCTGTACAGCACCTACAAGTTATTTACCACCTCATTTAAAAAATACATCTGGCTGACCATTTTATTCGGAAGCGGTGTTGTGCTCAGTCATCCCGAAGCGGCATTGCACACGATCTTCCTCTGTCTTGTTTTATGGATATTCTTTGGAAGGTCTATAACAGGAATCAAAAACGCCTTACTGGTTGCACTGGGCGTGACCGTGTTAACCGCGCCGTTCTTCCTTTTTGTGATCTCTCAGCATGGGATACAGCCGTATCAAAGCGCCGCGCAGACCGGGTTCCTCTCACCACTGGCATGGCTGGCGATCATCACCGGTTCTTTTTCCGATGAAAAATTTGTAACTTTGATCTCGGCGCTGGCTTTATTAGGCTTGGTCATGGCGCTGGCTAAAAAGGATTTCCTGCTGGTGGTCATGCTCTTCGTCCCCGCTTTTGTAGACCCCCGCAGCGCATCCACCATGTCGCTCATTTCATGGGTCATGCTGGCCGCCATCGGATTTACAGACATCATCATCCCCGGTTTATATGCCCTGCAAAACGGATTTCAAAATATTCAGGATGTTGAAATTAATTGGTTTGATTATTTCAATAAAACCCCCGCCATTAAAATCGCACTGACCGGATTGATCTTTTACACTTTTTTTGGTCTCATCCTTTCAGATCAGGTGTATCCCCAGGTCAGTTTGAGTCCATCAGACCGCGATGCGATGGATTGGGCTGCAAACAATATCCCCCAACAAAGCCGCTTTGTGATTCTGACAGGCGATACCGAAACTTTTACAGATGCCGTTTCAGAGTGGTTTCCGGTTCTTGGTAAAAGCGTCAGCGTTGCAACTGTTCAAGGTTATGAGTGGCTGCCTGAAAAAATATTCCAAACCAAAATGGATAACTATTACGCGCTTCAACCTTGCATGAACAAGACCTTCACCTGTGTTGAGCAATGGGCGATCCATACAGGCAATCAATTTGATTATCTGCTCATTTCACAAAACGATCTATCAAACAATGAAAACCCGGCGCTTCAAAATCCACTTTTGGCATCGCTTCTGGACTCTTCAACCTATCAAATGGTTTATCAGAAAGCAGATGCCGCCATCTTTAAGCACAAACTGCCCTAGCGAGTTCCATAATCCAAATTTATCAGAAAAAACCGACATCACGGGCCGAGGTGTTCAGAGTTCTAAAACCATACCCGTGGACATTGTCCTTGGGGGCGGAATCACGTGTCCGTGTGAAGCATCCCAAGATTTGATCAAAACAAAGTACAACGATGATATAGTAACCGTGACAAAAATACAGCGACATGTCTCTTTAGAAAAAAGCGGAAAGAAGAGCAAGACCCCGATAACAATATCAAAGTGATTGACAAATTGAATAATCGAACCCTTAACCATTAAGGCGGTCATTATTACCAAGCCTCTCCCAACATATGCAGCGCTTAAAAGTAACAGAAAAGAGACGATACCTTTTAATGATTTTAAGAATGTTTTGTTTTCAATCATATAAATAAACTCCGGGCTCTGGTAACTCACTTCAAATCTCAGGAGCGAGGCAATCGCATGCGCAGTGAATTAAGAAACACGCTCTACCTATTCAACGCATCCACAAATACACTCGCCATCTTTTGAATGTTGATCTCTTCTGAAACAATTCGATAAGACTCTGACCATTCTTCGCAAACGCGCTATGTCAGATAGCGCGTTTTGCATTGTGGATACCAGCGCACCGAAATCCTCTGGGTTGATCTGCCAGCCATTCTCCGCGCGGACGAGATCATCCTGCGTGCCGTCGCCTTTGGCCACGATGACAGGCAGCCCGTGACTCATCGCTTCCTGGACGGCCAAGCCGCCGGTTCCGGGCAGGACGAATAGATCTGCTTCTGCGAAATAGGGTTTGATCTCAGCCCCATGTTTGGCTCCGGCAAACACTGCGGCAGGATACACCTCTTTGGCAAGTGACTCCAATGCCGCACGTTCCGGCCCATCACCGACAATGATCAAACGCGGATTCGATTTCATCTCAGCGCATGCACGTAATAAATAATCTATTCTCTTCCGAACTTGAAGCCTTCCAACAAATAAAATGGTCGCACGGTCTATTGTCTGCGGTTTATGGTCAGCTTTTTTTTCTGGAGCAGGTGAAACTGAATTATGCGCGACAAATATTTTCTCACGTGGGAAACCGAGCGCAGAATATTCATCCGCGCCGCGTTGACTGTATGCGATCAGCGCGTCGAACTGACTCAGGAATGAGAGTCTGCCCCTTTGACGGAATCCAGCCAACGGCGGGGAAAGACGCGGCGAACCCAATCCCCAGCCGATGACTTTTCTTCCCCGGGCACGCATCCACTTCACAGCGGAGGAAGTTGACAGATAGCGGGGGTTCGCTTCCACAATTAAAGAATCGGGATTTGATTCTTCGAGCCAGTTGATAAAGCCCTGTTGATAACAAAGATAAAATGCGCCGCTGAATAAATGAATATTTTTTGCCGCGTGATATTTTGCAATTTGAGGCGTACCGCTCACGATCATTTCCACGGGGCGCGGCATTCCGGCAAAGAGACCTCATGCTCTCACACGATTGCGCGAGCAGGTCAAAAAATGGCACGCGATAACTGGGGAGTACGCGCTGTTGTAACCCAAGCCGGCCTGAATAATGATTCATGGACATGCACCTGAAACCGATCTGCTAAAAATAAAAGTGTCTTCATCGTGATACGCTTCGCACCACTGATCCGATCTTTGCATGGCAGTTATCAACAGCGG
This sequence comes from Candidatus Villigracilis proximus, assembly GCF_016717045.1. NCBI lineage: Bacteria > Bacillati > Chloroflexota > Anaerolineae > Anaerolineales > Candidatus Villigracilaceae > Candidatus Villigracilis > Candidatus Villigracilis proximus. The sequence goes on from NZ_JADJUO010000010.1 coordinate 25,494, forward strand.
TTCTCCACCTGTGGATAACATTGCGAGTTGAATATTTTCTTCATCAAGCAATGTCTGCCATTCCTGTGACGCGCTCGCGATGGCGATATATTTCTCCCATTGCGCGGGCGGATATAACTCAAAGCGTGTGTCGATCCAGACGGGGCGGGAGGGCAGCGCAAAGATGAGATAACTCGCGTGGCTAAAGTCGCTCCAGAGCGGACCTTGCAATTCGGGGTGCGCCGCAAGCCATTCTGTCGCTTCAATGGGATTGGCGCTGTCATAGGCGCGAGGCGCATCCGGCCACCACAAATCACGGAAGCCGGGTAACAGCGCAAAAGGAATCAAAAGCAAAAGACATGCGGCAAAAATATTGATGGCGGGCTTTTCTTTTTCAACGGGATTTTCCAGATAACGCGCGTCCCACTCTGCAAGGAGAGTTGCTGTAAGAATAACCATGATAAAGATGAACCAGATCACATAGCGGACTCCAAGCAATGCAAGCCAGCCGAAGCCGATAAAATAAATCCATTCAAGCAAAGTTAACTTGCGCGGAGCAAGCGCAGACAATGGCGCAAAAAGCAGCAGCCACATATAAAATAAATTTGCCTGCCAGCCGCGATTGACCATCGGCAGCCACTCGACACTAAACAATTGATTCGATGGCGCGCTGAGCATATCTTTCACGTAGCCTAAAACATAAACGCCATGTGGATTAATAAAAAGCGTAACGACTGAAACGCCAAGCCCAAATGCAAAGAGCTTTTTTATCTCCCTTGCCGAATAAAAACGCAGTCCCGCCAAGAATAAAAAACAATGGAAATGATCCATGCAAATTAACCCATAACATGGAAAGCACAGGCAACATCCATAATCCGCGCTTTTCACCTTGAGTCCATTTTGTGAGAATATATAAAAGAAAAACAAAAATTGGATAAATAAATAACTGTGGACGAAACGACCAGTTATTACTCCCCGCCAGCGCGGCCAGCACGATCAACAAACTCGCCAGGCGCGGACCGACTCCCACGCCGCGCACCATAATCCATAGCAATGAATATGTCACCGCGATGATCACGGCACGCAGGAGAAAGGTCAATGCGAAACCGCCTGCTTGAAATGTTTTCCAAAACAACAAAGCTGCCAGCCATGATTGATAAAAGAACGGCGCGCCCGCTCTGGTGAAACTATAGGTATCCACCGTTGGGATGGCCCCCGTGGACGCCACATCCTGTCCGAGCCGCAGATACCACCAATAATCCTGCGGAGAAAGCGGCAAAAGAAATGCAAGGCTTATCAGAACCAGTAAGGCAATACTGAGCCAGAGAAAATCGTAAGAGCGGGAGGAGTTGGGCATTTTATAAATTAACCACAAAGTCACAAAGGCACGAAGACACTAAGATTTTTAGCATGCTTCCATGTTCACAAAACGATACGGCGAATACCATTCTTGATCAGCGAAACATTGAAATTGATGAGAAAGCCAAGTCGGTTTTCTGTCAGTTTTAAATAAGTTAGTACCTGAGAAAGATAAACATTCTCCATTCTTTCAACAGATTTTAGTTCACAGATAACCCGCCCTTCCACAAGAATATCAAGGCGAAATCCTTCAGCAAATTTAATACCATCATAAACCAAAGGAACGATTACCTGTCTTTTGTACGCCAAACCTCTTTTACCAAGCTCATGACACATACATGTTTCATAAACACTTTCCAGGAACCCGGCTCCCAAAGTTTTGTGTACGGTATATGCCGAATCAACCATCAATCGCGCAATACCTTCATCTTCAGGCGAAATGGAACTATGATATTTGTCGGCATTTTATTCCTCCAAAAAATCTTTGTGTCTTCGTGTCTTTGTGCCTTCGTGGCAAAAAACTACATACCATATCCATAGATTACTTTTCCAGTAGCACCTTGAGATATGACTCGACCATTTGGTCCAACCCGAATGCGGACTCAGCACGCTTCCTTGCCGCCGCCCGAAACTGATCCTGTTTCGTCAGCACCGCTTCGGCTGCAAAAGCCAGCGCGGAAATATCAGGCGTTTCCAACTTCCACGGGTTGCCGCCGTAGGGCACGATACAGCCGGCATCTTCTGTGACCAACTCTTTGAGCGCGCCGCTGTCGAAGCCGATCACGGGCAATCCGCAGGCCAGCGCTTCGATCACAGAATTCGGGCACGGCGGATTCACTTCGGCGGAATACATCATGTGACTCGAACGCGCCAGCGCCGGAATCTGTTTGCGTGGAATGGTACCAAGAAACTTAACAGGCACCTTGCTTTTTATACTTTGCTGAGTAACAGCATCCACTTTGCCAGCCACTATCACTTCCATTGGAAAATTGACAGAAAGTTTTTCAGCCGTTGAAATCGCGTGGAACAAACCTGAGTTCAAACCGCCAGCGAGACTTCCCTCAAGCAGCAACAAACGAAAACGGTCGGTCGGCCTTTCGTGTGCGCCATCGGGCGTATAAGTTTGCAAGTCCACACCGTTGATGATGACCGTGGATGGCACCTTCGCCACCCCATACCAATCCTCCCACCACTTACGAATAAATTGACTCTGATAAATAACATGGTCGGCAAAACGCGCGCGGATCAACGACAGCATCGCGTTGCCATATTCCGCGCGGACGGAGTACTTCATCCCCGCCCAGCGCACACGTTGCACCCAGTTGACTCCGTCCAGACGCTGCACGATTCTCTGTCCGCGCTGACGAGCCCTCCATAACGGGAGCAGGTTTCGGGTACCAGCGATCACGAGCGCCGCATCCGACTCAACAGAAAGTTCGTGCGTCACATCCACACCGCGCGCGCGCAGTCCCTGTTCAAATTTCAAACGAAAGGAGGCCATTCCGCCCGACCCATCAACCCGGGGAACAATACAAATTTTAGACATCCACCCATTATACAATCTTCTACTCTCCGCCCTTTTTACTTTTTACTTTTCACTTTTTACTTTTTCACCCTTTCTTTATGGTATCCTTGCTTTCAACTTTCTCACGGAGCGTTTTTTCATGTACATAGCCATCGAAGGGGTGATCGGCGTCGGCAAGACCACACTTGCCCGCCTTCTTCAAAACACGTTCGACGCGGAAGTTCTGCTCGAAATATTTGAGGAAAACCCATTCCTCTCCGATTTTTACGCAGACCGCGCGCGCTACGCATTTCAAACCCAGATCTTTTTTTTACTCAGCCGCTATCATCAACAAAATAACAACGTCCCCAAGATTTTGGCTGAAGGGAAAAATTTGATCGCCGATTACACCTTCGCAAAAGACGCGCTCTTCGCCGGCATCAACCTGCAAGGCGACGAATTAAATATGTATCACAAAGTGCATGAAGCGCTCGGCGAAAAAATCCCCAAACCCGATCTGCTCGTGTATTTGCAGGCCACCACCGATACGCTCATGAGCCGCATCGCCTTCCGCGACCGCCCCTATGAAAGACAAATGGAACGCGCCTACATTGACGAACTCAATCGTGCGTATGACAACTTTTTCTCGAAGCCATTTGACCATACACCTGTTTTAAAGATCGACTCGAACGAATTGAACATTATCCAAAATCCCGAACATCTCAAGCGGATAGAGAACCGCATCCGTGAGACGTTGAACCTGACACCGTTTCAAGCGAGTCTGCCGCTCGCTGACGAATTTCAAGGATAGCCATCATGCGCGTGACACGAGAATCCCTGCTCCGTATTGCCAAAGAGACCGCCCAGGAACGTGCCTACAATGACACCGATATTGTAGCCGCCTACCTGACAGGCTCCCTGCTCAACGTTGACCCGATGCTCGGCGGAACCGCCGATATTGATATTGTCTTTGTTCATAAAAACAAACCGGCACAGAAGCGCGAATTCGTAAAACTCACACCTGATTTCCACCTCGATATCAGCCGCCGTGAAAAGTCCGAGTTCAAGTCACCGCGTGAATTGCGCGGCGATCCATGGCTTGGATATGAAATGTACGATCCCATGTTGTTATTTGAACGCGAAAAATTCTTCGACTTCGTGCAAGCCAGTCTGCGCGCCGGTTTTGAATTTGAACAACCGCCGCTTATTCTCCTGCGCTGCCGCACCATGCTTTCGCATGGCCGTGGAATATGGACAGACATAACCGAATTGGATGAGTCCAGTATTGGCCCGAAGGAAATCAGAAAATATATGAAGTCGCTCTTCCACGCCATAAACACCGTGGCCGAATTAAGCGGTCCGCCCATTCACGAGCGCAGACTTTTACTTGAATTCCCCGCGCGCGCCGCTGCCGCAGGAAAACCCGAAATGACCGCCGCGGCCTTTGGTCTGCTTGGCACACACCACGTGGATATGGAAAAAATAAAACTATGGTTCTCTGATTGGAAGTCCGCGTTCAAACTTGCCTGTGAGAAACCGGGCGTTGACATTCGTATTCATTCTGCACGCCTCAACTATTACGAGAAAGCCATCAAAACCATGCTGGAGGGAGAAACTCCCTTCGCTGCGCTCTGGCCTCTCCTGCACACATGGACCATGTCCGCCGAAGTACTGGAAGGCGATCACTTCAAATTCTGGCAAAATGCAGTTGGTGAATTAGGCCTGCTCGGCTCAGGCTTCACCGAACGCGTGGAAGGGCTTGACCATTTCATTGACGACATCGAGATCACACTTGATGAGGTCGCCCGCGAAAACGGGCTGGATGAATCCACTGGGATGTAGTTCAAACTTCCGAAGTCTTAAGGCTTCGGAAGTTTTTTATAAAAGAGAAGTAGATCATGGAAAACTTTACGGATGTAAAACTTGAGATCTTCGTGCCACAGGAATACGCCCTGAAAATTCGCGATGAACTGGCAAAGATCGGCATAGGCCGAATTGGAAATTACGATCATTGCGTGGCGCTTTCCCCCGTTCAGGGATATTTCCGCCCGCTGGCAGGCGCAAACCCATTTGAAGGAGAAATCGGCAAGATCAGTGAAGTTGTTGAATACAAGCTTGAAGTCAATTGCAAACGTGAACTGGTTAATAACGCGCTCAAGGTCATAAAGCGTACTCATCCGTATGAAAATTTCGCGGTCAATATTTTTCCGCTCGCGAATCATCTTTTTGAAACCGGAGCATCAGAACAAAATGCCGATCAGTCTTAGAGCCCGTTTTTGGCGCATGCTGCTGCGCAAAACATTTATGACTAAAAAACGATCCGTGGCAGAGTACCGCACCAACGATGTAAAAAGCGCAAAACTTATGGGCGGAATTTCCAAAACTGTGAGTGTTGAAAAAGTTGAAATTGACGGTCTTCAAACCGAATGGATCATTCCCGCAAATGCCAATACTAAAAAAGTGATCTTATATTTACACGGCGGCGGATATGTAACCGGCTCCATCGAATCGTATCGCATGATGTGCAGTCTGCTCGCAAGGTATACCGGCATCAAAACGCTTACACCAAACTACCGTCTCGCCCCAGAACATCCCTTCCCCGCCGCATTGGATGATGCCCTGAAAACTTATCGCTGGCTTTTGAAGCAAGGCCATTCTCCTGCGGACATAATCATCTGCGGAGATTCCGCCGGTGGTGGATTAAGCCTCGCGACAGTGATTGCCCTGCGAGACAACAACGAATCACTCCCCGCCGCTACTGTGTGCCTGTCTCCCTGGACAGATCTGACCCTGAAAAATAAAACCCATGTCACGAATGCCAAAGTTGAATCCATGCTGCGGGCTGATATTTTAAGTGAATGGGCATCTGCCTACACTGGGGAATCAAATTTAAACAATCCGCTGATTTCCCCCATCCGCGCAGATCTACACGGCCTTCCGCCATTATTCATTCAAGTCGGCAGCGATGAAGTTCTACTTGACGATTCCATTCTGCTCGCCGAAAAAGCCAAAGCAGCCGGAGTAGATGTAACGCTCAAAATCCACGATAATATGTGGCATGTCTGGATGGTATTGGGAGAGTTGATCCCTGAAAGTAAAAAAGCGTTTGAAGAAATTTAGCCCCGCCCCCCCCCCCCCCACGGGGGGGGGGGCGGGGGGGGGGGGGGGGAACCCGCCCCGGCCCCTTTCCCCCCCCGGCCGCCGGCCGGGGGGGCCCGCCGGGATTTCCCCAGGGGGGCCCCGCCCGGGGTTGTGGCGCCGCGGCACGCGCCCCCCCCCCCCCCGGCGGCGGGGGCGCCTGACAACCAAGGAAGGGCCCCCCCCCCCCCCCCGCCCCCCAGCGGGCGGGGCCCCCCCCCCCCCCCCCGCCCCTTCCGAAAGCGGGGGGCCCCCCCCCTGCCCCCCCCCCCCCCCCCGGGCCGGCCGGCGGCGCGCCCGCCCCCCCCCGCCCCCCCCCCCCCCACCCCCGGCCCCCGGCCCGCCCCCGTTTTTTCCCCTTTTTCCCCCCCCCCCCGCCCCCCCCCCCCCCCGCCCGCCGCGGGGGGGCCCCCCGGGGGGCCCGGCCCGGCCCCCCCCCCCCGGGCAAGCGGGGGGCGCACCCCCGCGGCCCCCCCCCCCCCCCCCCCCCCCCCCCCCCGCGCCCGCGGCCCCCCCCCCGCCGCCCCCCCCGCGACCCCGCGCCCCCCCGCGCGGGGCCGCGGGGGGGCGGGCCCCCCCACCCCGCCCCCCCCCGCCCCGCCGAACGACCAACACAAAAAAAAGGGGCCCCCCCCCCCCCCCCCCCCCCTGGGGGGGCCCCCCCGCAGTCGTTTTGTAAATACTCGATTTGAAAACAAATTTAAAGGTATGAAAATGAAAACATCCAATCTTCCGTTCATTTTACAGGCTCTGCTCGCTGCGATATTTTTCGGGGCAAGTGCTCCGATTGCCAAGTTATTACTGGGTGACAATATTGCGCCGGTTTATCTTGCGGCATTTTTGTATCTCGGAAGCGGCACAGGGACTTTTCTAGTCAGACTCACGCAGCGAATGCAAGGCAAAGCTAAAGAAGCGGATATCAAAAAGCCGGATATTAAATGGCTGGCGGGGGCGATCATTTCCGGCGGAATTCTTGCGCCGATCGTTTTAATGGTCAGCTTGCAGAACACACCCGCATCCACGGCGTCGTTGTTGTTGAATTTTGAAGGCGTGGGGACAACCCTTATCGCGTTATTATTTTTCAAGGAAGCCATCAGCCGCCGCGCGTGGTCTGCGATTTTGGTGATTACCCTGGCAAGCATTTTCCTCTCTGCCAATTTCGAAAGCGGATTCGGACTCTCGCTCGGAGCGCTGGGCATTATCCTCGCTTGTGTGCTGTGGGGCGTGGACAATAACTTCACGCGCAATATCTCAGGCAAAGACCCGCTTGCCATCGTGGCGTGGAAGGGATTGGTCGCCGGGACGTTCTCATTTTTTCTGGCGTTTTTTCTTGGAAACGAACTACCATCCTTGACGATCATTCTCAGCACACTGGCTTTGGGATTTATCAGCTACGGGTTGAGCACCATGTTATTCATCCGCTCAATGCGCGGACTTGGAGCGGCGCGTACCAGCGCCTTATACGGCACGGCTCCACTGGCGGGCGTGCTGCTTATCGATTGTGATCTTTGGGGAGTTTCCGTCTTTTCTATTTATCATCGCCGCAGTTTTGATGATCGGCGGCGCGTTGTTACTCATCAACGAAGAACATTCTCATGCACACGCGCACACTGCGATGATCCATGAACATAGTCATAGCCACGATGACCCCGCGCATGGGCACGATGACTCAAAGGAAGTTCATGCTCACGAGCATGAACATTCCGCTGAAGAGCATGAGCACGACCACATGCCTGATATTCATCACAGGCATGGCCATGAGGAATGATTCAGGATGGAAAATATTCCTCGAAACAGCGACCCGCTCACCCGTCGAAAGAAGCGGATGGGAAAATGGTCAGGTGTAGAAAAATGTGATAAAACGGGATGATTTGTCAGCGTAAGATCAAGGTCCCGATCAATAAACCAGTTCTGAATTACAAACAAGGAGATTAAACAATGCCTACCCCCACTCTTAACCCCCATTTGCCTTTTGGTGAAAACAAGCAAGCCGATTGGTACGGGAAGGATATTTTGTCTGTCAAGCAATTCAGCCGCGATGACCTGCAATATGTGTTCGGCGTGGCGCATGAGATGCGCGGAATGGTCGAGCGCATTGGAACGTTCGATCTGCTGAAGGGCAAGATTTTGGCGAATCTGTTTTATGAACCGTCCACGAGAACATCGTCATCTTTTATCGCGGCGATGGAACGGCTCGGTGGAAGTGTGATCTCGATCAATGAAGTGAAGTATTCATCGGTGTCGAAGGGCGAGAGTCTGCCGGATACGATCCGCACGCTGGAATGCTACGCGGATGTGATCGTGCTGCGTCATCCTGAAACCGGCTCGGCGGCAATCGCGGCCAAGGCAGCCAAGAAACCGGTGCTCAACGCGGGTGACGGCGTGGGCGAACATCCGACACAGGCATTGCTGGATACATTCACGATCATGGAAGAACTAGGGCGGCTCGATAATTTGACCGTGACCATGCTCGGCGATCTGAAATACGGACGTACCGTTCATTCACTGGCGCGCCTGTTGACCAACTTTACGAATATCAAATTAAATTATGTCTCGCCTGATATTTTGAAGATGCCCAAGGAAGTGATGGATGAAGTGGGCGCAAAGAATGTACCGCAGACTGAACATTCATCGCTTGATAAAGTTTTGGCTGAGACCGATGTGTTATATGTGACCCGTGTGCAGAAGGAAAGATTCGAAGACCCCGCTGACTATGAAAAAGTGAAGGGCGCGTATGTGATCGACCCTGAAATTATGAAGGCGGCCAAGAAGGATATGATCGTAATGCATCCATTGCCGCGCGTGGGCGAGATCAGCACAGACTTTGATGATGATCCGCGTGCCGCGTATTTCCGTCAGATGGAATATGGTTTGTATGTGAGAATGGCGTTGTTGGCGCTGGTGTTGGGGAAGGCGTAGTTTTTTTAGGGTTTCTGAGGTGTCTAAGGGCTCTGAGGTTTCTAAGGTTTAAAAAGTATCTGAGGTATCAAGGTGTCGTTCAACACTTTTGATACCTCAGATACTTTAGACACATCATACACTTTACGCACCAGAGACGCGGCACATCCCCCCCTCACACACCTCAGAAACTTCAAGCAAAAACTAATCTTCTGCCGCTCTTGCTACTTCATCGGCTTCGAAGACTACTTCTTCCTTGCCGGTTAATTTATCGTTTACTTTTGAAACAACCAGTCGTAAATGACCGGAATGCGCCACGTAATCAAGATCATCCGCAGGGACAGCCAGCACGGGACACAACGTAAAGTTCTCAATCCATGATTCGTATAATTCATTCAGGTTCTGTAAATATTCGGGGGCGATGGTGCGCTCGTAGGTCCGTCCACGCGAGTTGATGCGGTTTAAGAGGGTTGGCACGGATGCCCGCAAATAAATAACGAGGTCAGGCGGAGGGAGAAATTGCACGGCGGTCTCGTATAACTCACGATAGGTCTTGAAGTCACGGTCTTTAATATTTCCCTGATCGTATAAATTTTGCGCAAAAATTTCTGCATCTTCATAAACACTGCGATCTTGAATGACAGAATTCGGATGCTGGGCTAAATTCAAATGCGAGCGCAGGCGGTGAGTCAAAAAGAATACCTGTGAATGGAAAGCCCAGTCAGACATGTTCTGATAAAAATCTGCGAGGTAGGGGTTTTCTGTCACAGGCTCGTAGAACGGGTCCCAGCCCATTTCATTGCACAACATTTTCACCAGTGTGGATTTTCCCACACCGATGTTTCCAGCGACTGCAATAAATTTTCTCATGTGATGCCCTCAGGGGTGAATTTTTAGATCTTTTATTCAATCGCTATCATACCAAAAAGAAACAGAGTCCACGGAATCTTTAAGAACTCCATGAACTCTGTTTCAACTCAATAAATAAAAACTGACTTTCTAGGGGATTTCTCCGGCCAGTTCCTTATCGATGATCTGCTGAAAATTAACAAGCGGCTGGGCGCCCACGATGGCAAGTCCATTCACAAAGAAGGTTGGCGTGGACTGCACTCCCAGATCAAGCGAGAAGTTCATATCCTGTTGAATGAATTCATCGTGGCTTCCGCTGGTAAGGCAGGCGGTGAATGTTTCCACATCCAGACCGAGATCAGTGGCATATTGAATGTAAGTCGCTTCGTCCAAGGTTTCACTGCTGAATAATTTTTCGTGAAACTCCCAATACTTATTTTGGTCATTGGCGCACAGCGAAGCAATTGCAGCGGGCATCGCGCTCGGGTGAATGGAAGTGAGCGGCAGGTTGCGATACACAAAACGGATCTGGCCCGGGTAGGCATCGAGCAATGCCTGATAGGTATCATCATGGAAGCGGCGGCAGAATGGGCATTGATAATCGCTAAATTCAACGATGACGATCTCCGCATCATCCGGACCGAGGCTTGGGTAGCCTTCGGTGGGGATTTCATAACGGGTATAGGGAGACTGAGTCGGTTGCGGCGCTTCAACAACTGGACCGGAGGGCTGCTGCGCCGCTACGGCAGCAGGAGCGGCGGCTGTAACAGTTGTGCCGCGTCCCCAGGCAACATAGCCAACGAGAATGCCAACTGCAAAAGCCAGTACAACCAGAACAGAGTAAAGTGACTTAACTTAAAGGTGACTGGTTTCTTCGGAGGTTTCAATCACTTCTTCCTCCTCTTCTTCTTGAAGTTCAATAATAGGGGTGGATTTTTTTTAGTCATGGGCGGGATTATAGCCTTTCTACATGCTTTTGGAGAGGTACTTAAGTTTGAAGCGCTTGCGTCATTTCTTGAAATTTTGCGTACATAAAACAAGGAGACCTTATGACTACTCAGACAAAACAATCTATACCCTGGTATTTATGGCCTTTTGCCGCGATCTGGAAACTACTTTCTGTGATCGTGGAAATGACCGGCCGTTTTGTGGCAATGGTACTTGGCATTGTCTTTATCATTGTCGGTGTGATTGTCAGCTTGACGATCGTGGGGGCCATTGTGGGAATTCCGCTGGCGTTGGTTGGTTTGCTTTTGCTGCTGCGCGGAATGTTCTAGAATTACAAACTTCATCTGCAGATTTATGCGAAATCTGCAGATGAAGTTTTATTAAGGCGTATCCACTTTGGGATGCTGATTCTTTTTGGGGAGCAGAGCCAGCATCCGGCTTGAGAAGGATGCGAGCGCTTTGCGAACGGGGGGAATCCGAAAGAAAAGAAAAACTGCGATGACGAGTCCATACATCAAAGGTTTGACCACTTCCCCCTGAAAGGAAAGGATGTCGCCTTTTTTGCTCCATAAATAATGCAGCACGGTCAGCGGGCCGATCAAATAAACGACCTGATGCAGGCGTTTCCAGTTTTTGCCGAGACGTTTTTTCCAAATATCGAACGAAGTGATCGCAAGCGGAATGAGCAGCACAAAGGCGATTAAGCCCGCAATCAGGCGCGGCTTTTCGACAACCTCGGTTATTAAGTTACTCCATGCAAGGCCATAATCCAGATCGGCAAAAATAACCACATGAATGACTGCGTACATGAAGGCATATAAGCCAAGTGCGCGGCGGCGTTTTAGCGGTTCGCTCCACTTAAAGATGGTGTTGATGGGTGTGCATAATAATGACAATACCAGCAGAGTGATGGCGTGACGGCCGGTGCGCTGTTCAAGATCCTGAATGGGATTGGGCGAAAGATTGCCGGTGACAAGATCAAAGACCAACCAGATAAGTCCAGACCACGCATAAATATGCATGGCAATTTGTAAAGGGGTGTAGGGAAATTTTTTCATAAATTTTTTTACAGCTCCGATCTGTGATATCGAAGCTGTAAAAATTTAATAATTTTCAACAAGGCTCATGCCATCATACAATGCGGCGACCTGCTCACCATATCCATTAAAGGACAGGCTGGGTCTGCGGCTGAGTTCGCCAATGCGGCGCTCGGTGGCCTGTGACCAGCGTGGATGATTCACTTCAGGGTTTACATTTGCATAAAAGCCGTATTCGTTTGGCGCTATGCTGTTCCATAAGGTGGCAGGCATTTCAGCGACCAGCTCAATCTTCACGATGGATTTAATGGATTTGAATCCGTACTTCCACGGCACTACCAAACGAATGGGCGCACCGTTTTGCGGCACGTTGGGTTCGCCATACAAACCGGTGGCAAGAAGCGTAAGATCGTTCATGGCTTCATCAAGACGCAAACCTTCCTGATATGGCCACGGATAAAATGGGCTTTTTAACCCGGGCATTTCTTCAGGACGATTGATGGTTTCAAAACGGACGTATTTCGCATCTGAGGTGGGTTCAACCATGTTTAACAAAGCCGCCAATGTAAACCCTTCCCAAGGAATAACCATGCTCCAGGCCTCAACACAGCGCAAACGATAAATCCGTTCCTCTTGCGGAAATTCCTTTAACAGATCTTCAATGCCAAATGTTTTGGGTTTATTGACCAGACCGCCCACTTCAACTGTCCACGGACTGGTGGTGAAGCCTTTTGCTTCAGCGGCCACCTGCTGTTTATCGACAGTGAACTCATAGTAGTTATTATAGTTGGTGATATCTTCATACGTATTGAGCGGATCACCCAACTCATCGGTCGCACTGGACGTAGGAACTGGTTCGGCGTTCTGAATCTCATCCGCCACTGACGGCGCACAAGCGCTCAAAAGAGCCGCGCCAGTGGCAACGGTGGCGGCTTTCATAAAATCACGGCGTGAAAGGTAGGTATCTTTTGGCGTGATCTCGGAAGAACGAACGGGAACGGACTTATATAAATGGGTCATGGGTGAACTCTCCTTGAATATTTTCACTCTGCAAGTAAGCTTTGAATGGCGGCTTCTGTGGTTTTGTATCCACCTTCGCCGATGTGAGTGTAGCGAAGGTGTCCATTTTTATCGATAAGGTATAACGTAGGCCAATAACGGTTTTTATAAGCTCTCCAAGTCGCACCTTCGTTATCCTGTGCAACTGCGTATTTGATCCCATATTCATCAATGGCATTCTGTACATTGTTCAGGTCTTCCTCAAAGGAAAACTCCGGGTAATGATTGCCAATGATGACCAGGCCCTGCTCGCGATATTTTTCGTCCCATTCCTTCAACGAAGGAATCACATGTTGGCAATTAATTCAGCCAAATGTCCACATGTCGATGATGACGACTTTGCCGCGCAAATCTGCGAGGCGCAGCGGAGCGTCTACATTCAGCCAAATATCATTTGTCAGTTCGGGAGCAGGCCCAAGGTCAGGCAGAGAAACGGAGGCAATGTTGGGCAGGGAAACGCTCTCTGTTGTCTGAGTCGCGGTACAGGCGGTTAATCCAAAGATCAATCCAAGCAGCCATAATCTTTTCATTTGTTGTCTCCTTGATGGGGTTATTCTAAGAAAACTTTCTTACGAAAAGATTACACAGGGTTAAGAGTTTTGTTAGGGCAGGTTAAACATGAATTGACTGCCGCGCCCGGATTCGCTTTGCACAGTGATCCTGCCCCCGTGCGCGTGGACAATGCCGCGCGAGATGGCAAGCCCCAGCCCTGCGCCGCCCGTGGAACGGCTGCGCGATTTTTCGCCGCGATAAAAGCTTTCGAAGACATGCGGCAGATCATCTGCGCGAATGCCTTCACCTGTATCAGATACACACACTTCAACACCAGAGCTTGTGCGCATTACGCGAACATCCACGCGGCCTGCGGTCGGCGTGTGGCGTATGGCATTGCCAATTAAATTATTTAGCACGCGCCCAATGCGCTGCGTGTCCATGATCACAGGGTCAACATTTGGATCGACACTACCTTCAAGCTTCACACCCTGGCGTAATGCCAATTCAGAAAAAGATTCGAGCGTGTCTGAAATTAAATCAGACAAGGATGACTGAGCACGGTCAAGCGGAAATCCGCCAGTATCCAACTGCGCCATTTGAAAAAGATCATCGATCAAAACTGAAAGCGAACGCACATCCCGCTGGGCAGTTCCCAAATATCGTTTGACCGTTTGAGGGTCGTCCACCACCCCATCTTCCAACGCTTCAAGAATTGCACGCACCGAGGCCAGCGGAGTTTGCAGATCATGCCCAACCCATGCGATCAAATCCGCGCGCAGGCGTTCAAGTTCACGCTGTTTTTTATCCACGGTTTCGAGTTGTTCGGCCATTTGATTAAATGTGTTTGCAAGCGCAGCAATTTCATCACGTCCGCTGGCTGAGACACGTGTTTGCAAATCACCTTCGGCGAGTTTTTCGGCCGCAATTTTCAACATGTTAATTCGATTGGTGATCGTGCTGGAAATAAAATACCCCAACATCATCGCCATGCCGCTTGCAAAAACCAGCAGAACAACGGCAAGCAAAAGATCGTGCTGGCTGGCAAACATCATTTGCGCAGAGAACCAAACGTTGAAAAAAGTCAGCAGGCTTGAAAGTGCATAACCGCCAAGCAATGACCAGCGTACTGTAGGCGAGAGATTGAGCCAGCCCAGTTTATACGCACCATATCCCACTAACGCCGAAACCAACGCGGTAATTCCAAGGAACAAGGCCATTAAGCGCAGATCATTTAATGGCGGGGCCATTAAAAAATAAAACACACCAAGTGACAGCACAACGATGAATAAAATACCAGAAACAAAACGCGCGGTTAAATTTTTCATGGCTCGAATTTATATCCAACGCCCCAAACGGTTAATAATTTTTCTGGCTTTGATGGGTCACTCTCGATCTTTTCGCGCAAGCGGCGCACGTGTACTGTCACTGTGCCAGGGTCAATATATTCTGCTCCGCCCCAAACCCGTTCCAATAATTGGTCGCGTGTAAAAACCTGTTTTGGGTGGCGCGCCAGCAGATAAAGCATATCAAATTCTTTTGCAGTTAATTCGATCTCAGATTTATTGACCAACACAACACGTGTGAGCGGATCGATCTGAATGGACTCAAAAGATAAAGCGCGATCAGACTCCGCCCCAGATTGGTCCCGCCCAACACGCCTTAACACCGCCCGAACACGGCTGACCAACTCCTGCGGGCTGAACGGCTTGACCACATAATCATCCGCGCCCATCTCAAGGCCGGCGATACGATCCACTTCCTCGCGCCGCGCAGTGACCATGATGATCGGCACATCTGAACGATCTCTCAACCAGCGCGTCAGGGAGAGTCCATCAACTTCGGGCAGCATGATATCCATGATGACAAAATCAGGAATCTGCTTTTCCAAAATAACCATGGCTTGTCTGCCATCACTCACTGTTTGCACCTGAAAGCCCGCTCGTTTCAAGTACAGACTGACTACCTCTGCCAGGCTGGGCTCATCTTCAACAATCAAAATGCGTTTTCCACTCATTCGTATGATGATACTTTATTATCGTCAGGAGGATATTAATAAATCCTTACGATTATCGTTAAAGTTCATCTTCTTGTAAGGATTTGGCATGTTTTTTGTAACAACCTTTGGGTACCCTTGTGTCATCAATATATTCAAAGGAGAAACATGAAAACAAAACAATTTCTTTTATACACACTCATAATAATGGCACTTCTTATTACCGCTTGCGGAGGGTCTATTTCAGCTACTGAAGAGGCCATGCCTCATGCCGATGCCACAGAAGTCATGATGGATGAGGAAACGCCAGCTGCAGATGCAGCGATGAGCAAAGAAACCCCGGCTGCTGATACGATGATGGAATCCCCTGCCTGGTACTCTGCGCCGCTTACTGATGTGCGCACGGGGCAGATTTTCACGATCAACGATTTCAAAGGCAAGGTTGTGCTGGTGGAAACCCTGGCAATGTGGTGTCCCAACTGCAAAAAGCAACAGGGACAGGTGCAGGCTTTGCATGAATTGCTTGGCGAACGGGATGACTTTATCAGCCTGGGACTGGATATTGATTTGAATGAAAACTCCGCTGACCTCAAGAGCTATGTTGAAAGCAATGGCTTCGACTGGTTGTACACGGTAGCTACAACAGAAATTGCACAGGATATCTCAAAACATTATGGTGACCAGTTTCTGAATCCACCATCCACGCCTATGCTGATAATTGACCGCCACGGTGAAGCGCATCCACTGCCATTTGGAATAAAAAGCGCGGACGAATTGCTGAAATTTATCCAGCCCTTCCTTGACGAAGCGATCTAAAATCAAAATGCCCGTCAAGAGAACATCTCTTGACGGGCAAAGGATAACCATGGAAACCATCATCACCTCTTTAACAATCGGCTTGCTCGCAACCACCAGCCCATGTGTATTGCCTTTGTATCCGGGTTTTCTAGCTTATATCAGCGGCGGGCAGGATGGACTGCAAGGGAAAACCAGCCGTTATTTTCTTGGCTTTTTTGTGCTGGCAGGCGTGTTGACCATGATGCTTGCACTCGGTGGAATTATTGCACTTCTTTCTGTTTCCATTGGAAAAGCACTTTCGGTCATCATTCCCATTGCAGACGCGATCATCATTATTTTTGGGTTCATGCTGTTATTCAACGTTAATCCATTCAAAAAATTACCGCAGGTGCAAGTCCCATTTTTATCACACCCATTTGTAAATGCCTTTGTGTATGGGTTGCTATATGGCCCAATTGCATTGCCATGCTCGGGCCCATTGGTGGTGAGTATTTTTGCATTGTCACTAACTGTTGCAGACGCTCTCGGAAAACTAAACGTATGCTTTTGGTTTGGGATGGGCTTTGGTGTTCCATTATTGGCATTATCTTTTCTTTCAGGAGCCGCGCAGCGTTGGATCACACGACAATTTGCATTACGCGCACAACTGATCAACTTTATAAGCGGCTTGTTACTGCTCGGCGTGGGAATTTACGATATCATCATCAATTGGGAATTAATCAAAGCGTATCTTGGTTAATCCATGCGCCTGATGGCAGGGTGCAATAATGGCAACAGACTGACCACAGCTGTGAATCCGCCTGCGGCAATAAATACAATTGTCACACCCACCCTGTCGATCAGCCAGCCGGTAAATGCGAAACCTATGGGCAGTAAAACAAAAGAACCCAGCGCATCCATGCTGAAAACACGTCCCATTTTCTCGGGCGGCACCATTTCCTGCATCAGGTTCATCCAGACCAGGGCGGTGACCTCCAGCGCGGCGCCATTCATCAGGGCGGCAAATACCAAAACCGGAAGTGGAAGTCCGAAGCCGAATACACCGAGGCCAATGCCTGCGATGGCGCCGCTGATATAAAACAGAAGGCCGCGGCGGCGAATCTTCTTAAGACTTCCCATGCCCAGGCTGGCAATGGCATAACCAATTGGGAAAATCGCATAAATAAAGCCAAGCATTTTTTCATCACCGCCTAGCTTCTGTTGGACAAGAAAGGGCATGGCGATGCTATATGGGCCGGCCAGTGTAACATTCATAAATGCAGAAACAAGAATCCCGACCCATAAAATTTGCGAGGAAAATATCGCTCCAAACCCGTCGCGCAGATCCTGCTTGAGTTGATCGAGCGTGAACCCCGGTTCTCCCTCACGGGCAGGCGCGGGGATGTTAAGCAGCGCGGTGACAGTCAATGCGCCGATGAAAAAAGATAATGCATTAAATCCAAAAGCTGTGGCGGTGCCGCCAAATCCCACGATCAATCCGCCGATTGCAGGGCCGGCCACACGCCCAAATTGCATACTCAGGCTGTTGATCGAGTTGGCACTGGAGAGATCATCTTCGGCTACGATCTGTTGGATGAGCGCATTATAAGCGGGCATAAAAAATGCATCGGCAAATCCAAATAAAATGGCGATGACATAAATTTGCCACAATACAAGCTGATCTGTATACGCCAGCCACGCACCGATCGCCATAATAAAACAACGCGCCGTGTCAGAAATAAAAAGCAGCAGGCCGCGCGGCATTCGATCCACGACCACGCCGCCGATCAACACGAAGAGTACCATGGGCAGTGTGCTAAAAAACAGCACAGTACCCATCGCGGTGGCCGAACCTGTTTTTTCCAACACCCACCAGGCCAGCGCGATCTGAAAAAGAAAATCGCCGATGCGCGAAAGAGTCTGCCCAAACAGCAATGCTGAAAATTTCCTGTTGCGTAAAGCACGAAAGGTGAATTTCATATCAAACCCGGATTACTAAAATGAGAAAATCTTGCTTTGTTTCTGAATCTGTCCGTGCTGATACAGATTAACATCCCCCGCGCCAAATACCTGCCAGATGTGGTTCCCGTTATTAATCATGCCAGTGCGTTCATCAATGCCGATCAGTGTTGCATCAGGCAATGCCTGCGTCAGCTGGCCGACCCATGACTTTCCAAAAGTGTTGTGATGCGGCAATACACATGCGTTGGGAATTAAATTCAGTCCGCGCAATAATTTCTTTTCGTAGGGATCATAATAATATTCACATAAGACCATCGCCCCCGCACTGCTGCCCGCAATGACCGCGCCACGCTCGTATGCGTCCAACACCGCGCGCCAGCAGACACTGTCTGCGAGAGTCTCTGCCAGATGCCGGGGAAACCCTCCAGGTAAATAGATCAGGCTCGAGGTCCGAATGGATGCGGCGAGGGTTGAGTCGTCTGCGCTGACTGAGTCGATCACATCCGCAGTGAAAACATTTCCGGCGCCCAAACTCTGAAACCAGCGGATGCCATTGCTGCCGGCGCGTTTGTGGTTGTGATCGGGTGCGGCAGCGGTGGGGATGATGCAAATGGGGGCATCAAAACCGCCAGCCAGTTCAATGGCACGCAGATCTGGCTCAGACATTTGCCCGCCAAACTCCGCGCCGCCTGCAAGCAAAAGAATACCTGTCATAAAGTATGGAAAGTTGTGCTATGTAAAAGATATGACATGGATAAAATTTCCTGATCAATGCAGTGATACATAAATTCTCAAATGGGGCAATCTGTTCGGGCATTATATCAAAATCAACTTCCTGCAAAAAAATCCCTGCACTGTGTGCAGGGATTTAATTCAAACCAAAAAATCTACTCGCCTAATTTGGTGACAACAAAATCATCAAAGATGACACTCGCGCCGCCGCTTACATCATCGGTCGAGGCGAAGAGACCAACCGTACCACTGACATAGGTGCTATCAGAAACGCTGTCGATCTGCTGCCCATTGACATACAGAGTAAGCACACCGCCGCCGCAATCCAACCCAAGCCGCATGGAATTTGCGGAGGCAGAGATCACATCTGATGTACCTTCCTTAAGGTACACATCATCTCCAATAACAGAAGACTTGATGAAGGCATAATAGCCATCGGGTGAAACGCCGACATAATAAAATGCGTTCGTTGTGCCCGCCTCATTACAGATAATGCCAAACTTGGCTTCAGGGTCTGAGCTTGTGCTCGTTACGCTCGTTTCAATATGAACATTCTCATAACTCACCGTATCTGGTGTGGACCAGGTCATATAGAACGGGGTAAAGACAGTCATCTGTAAACCGCCATTTGCATATTCCACCGAACTGTCGGTATCTGTTCCTGTGCCCCAACCGCTGCTGTCGCTCGAAAAGTCATCCGAGGGTAATGGATTCAGTATCGAATCCATGTTTGGGGCTGCACAGGCAAGCGCTGCCAGTGCCAAAACAATGATAAAACCAAAAACTTTTAAACCTGCTGATTTCATGTAACACTCCTTTTGTATAGTGGGCAATATTTTAGCATCACCGCCGGATACGCAAAGAGTACTTTACTCCTATCGATTATTCGCTGCGTTCAACTTCCACGCGCAGTTGATCACCATCGGTGATGACGGATATCCATCCGCTGCGGTCAGTGCGCAAAACAGAAAAACCATCCAAAGATTCCAAAACAGATTCTGAGGGCAGCCCGTTGGGGTCACCGGCGGCCACACTTAACACCACCAGCTTTGGGTTCACATTTTCAATAATATCCGGCGGATTGGACGGCGCGTAGCCCGAATCCGCGAGCAGCAGCACATCAACATTGCCGATCACATTGCCATATTCCAACTCTTCGAGCATTCCCTCACTCATGCCAATCGGAAGCAAGGCACGAAAATTTTCATATTGGATGAGAACCACGCTTCCCTTCGGACCGACAGCCTGAATCTCGATAAATGCGCCGTCACCCAGCTCAAGCCTTTGTCCTGCTTCCACGCGGCTGACGGGGATTCCTTCCTCTGCGAAAAATTTATCCAGCGCCTGGGCCGGGAATGAAGCTTGCACATTGCCGCTCCACAAAACATTTTCAGGCGGATATCTTTCGAGCACGCGCGGCAGAGCAGCCAGTTGTTCCTCCTGGGTGGAGGCGATGATAAGCCAATCCAGTTTGCGTGAAAAGAAAGGAAGCCTTCTGCCCAGTTCGTCAGAAAGTTTGGATGTGCTTGCACCGCCATTGATCAAAATATTTCGGCCTTCAGGCGTTTGAATTAAAACTGCATCGGCGGAACCGGCTTCAAGGAAGGTAATGTGAAGCTGCCCATCACCAGTGGTCGCAGATGCGCGCCAGATCATGATCATGCAGATAAAGAGCAGCGCGAGAGTGGCTGTCAACGCAACGGCTCGAAGCGAACCTGCCAGAGAGCTGATCCACTCTTTAATGGGCTGCCAGTTGAAGGTCACAGAAAGAAGCGCGATGTAAAAGGCGAGCACCATTCCAAAAGAGGAGTCCCCCAGATAAATGGAGGCATAGGGCACACGGTCAAATAATTCCACGATGCGAATGGTGTACGACGCGAAAGGCCATGCGACCCAGGCAATCAGTTGGCCGAGCGGGAAGATGACGAGACTGGTGAAAACAGCCAGCCCGCCAGCGACCATTACTGCGGGTTGCACAGGCAGAATGAACGGATTGGCGATGAATGAGATAAGGGAGATACGTTTGAAATGATAGGCCATGATCGGGATGGTGGTGAGCTGCGCGGCAAAGGTCAGCACTACGTTGTCGTTAATGATCCGCGTAAACATGCTTGTATCCTGTTTTGAAATTTTTGAAATAAGCGTACTGGTGAAATTTGAGAACGGTTCGGCGTAAAGGATCAGCCCAAGCGTGGCAAAGAATGAAAGTTGAAAGCCTACATCCCAGATCACAAGCGGATTGAAGATGGTCATGATCAGCGCAACCAGCGCGAGCGCATTCATGCCATCGTTGCGCCTGCCTAGTTGACGCGCCAGCAGTGAAATGCTGCCCATAAAAGCGGCGCGCACAACTGCCGCATCCGCCCCAACCAGCAAAGTATAAAAGATGATTCCAAGAATGGCAAAAGCTGCGCCCAGCCTTTCACCAAACATATTTTTAAAAATGGAAAAGAAAATCCCGGCGATGATGGCGATATTAAAACCCGAGATGGCAATGATATGTGAGGTGCCTGTATTTTTAAACGCGTTTTGCAAATCACGCGTAAGACCTGTATCCACGCCAAGCAGGATGCCCGCCATAAGCGAGGCTTCGGGATCATGATACAGGCGATATGTATGTTCAAGCAGTTTGTCTTTTAGTTTGTAAACCTGCACAAAAAACAAGTTGCCGCCATTCCCCGGCAGAATGGTCACATCTGCAATGGACATGTAGGAATGAATCCCTTCGCGCGCGAGATAATCACGATAGGAGAATTCTTCATCTTCGGGCGGAGTCTTCAAGTCGCCGCGCACCCGCACCCGTTCGCCGTATTCATATTTGACAAGCGTTGGCACGCGCACCAGGACGGCGCCGCGGGCGGGCAGGTCACCGCTGCCTGAGTCCACGGCTTCTACTTTGATATGCAGGTTTGTGTATGTGTCGCGGTAATCCGGCGGCTCTGCCAGCGTGCCTGTGACCAGTATTTCATAATCGCGGTCATTGTAAAAAGCAATATGAAACGCATCAATGGCAGGTTGCCGAAATTGATACCACCATGCGCCGCAAAGAAAGGAAATGGGAAGGATGAAAATAAAAGGATGAAGGATAAAAGATGGAAGACGGAATGTGGAAGACAGAAGGCGAAAAAGTATTACGATGAATAAAAGCGCGAGCATCATCGCAAGCCAGAGGTTTGCAGAAAACGCAAGCAGGCTGGCGATCATAATTCCTGCAATAAAAGAAAGTGAAACCCATGGCAATGGCATGATTGGGATTGTACATTAGATTTTCAGATTATGAACCCGGGGAAATAAAAATTTTATCTTGCAGGTTTATAATAAAAGTACTATGACGAACCAAAACCTTATTCTCATCACAGGCGCAACCGGCTATGTCGGCGGGCGGCTGGTGCCGAAACTTCTTGAAGCGGGTTATCGGGTGCGCTGTCTGGTGCGTGACCCTTCCCGTTTGCAGGGACGTTCCTGGCTCAATCAGGTGGAAGTGATCAACGGGGATGTACTCTCTGCTGAAAGCCTTGCCGAAGCGATGAAAAATGTGTCTGTGGCATATTACCTGATCCACGGGATGCAGGGCGGAAAAGTCAACGCTGAACGTGATCTGCAAGCAGCGCGTAATTTTGCACAAGCCGCCGAAGATGCAAACATTGAACGCATCATCTATCTTGGTGAATTGGTTGACCCAACAGCGAATCTCTCGCCCTATTTGCGTGCACGCCATGAAACGGGATATATCCTGCGCTATGGGAAAGTGCCCGTCACCGAATTTCGGGCGGGTATGATCGTCGGCTCGGGCAGCGCGCTCTTTGAAATGATCCGCTATCTGACCGAGCGCGAACCTGTGTTGATCTGCCCTGCATGGTTTTACTCACAAGCGCAGCCGATCGCCATTCGCGATGTGCTCTCTTATTTAATAGACACCCTCAAGACCCCGGACAGCAACGGACGTGTGATCGAGATCGGCGGGCCAACCCGCCTGACCTACGCCGAGATGCTTTTAGGATATGCAAAAGAACGCGATCTACACCGCTGGTTGATTCCAACGCCGTTCAACGCGCCGCGCCTTTCGGCTTATTGGGTACACATGATCACCCCGATCCACTGGCGGATCGTAGCCCCGTTGATCGAAGGCCTGCGTGCCAAACTTGTTGTGCGTGATGATACAGCGAAGAAAATATTCCCACAGATTCACCCGATCGATTTTCAAACTGCGGCTCATCTCGCATTGGGGCGTATTCAACGTGATAATGTAGAGACGAGCTGGTCTGATGCGCTTGTGGTTTCAATGGGCGATTTCAAACCCTATCAATTCACGGTGGAAGAAGGCATGTTTATTGAGCGCCGTCAGATCCTTTTGGATCTGAAACCCGAGGATGTGTTCCGCGCTTATACGGGTATCGGCGGCGAACGCGGCTGGCTTTATATGGACTGGTCATGGGCAATTCGCGGCTGGATGGATAAAGCCATTGGCGGCGTTGGCCTGCGCCGCGGGCGCCGTCACCCTGATGAAATATACACGGGCGAGTCGCTTGATTTCTGGCGCGTGGAAAGTGTTGATAAGAACCGGCTGATGCGTCTGCGGGCGGAGATGAAACTGCCGGGTAAGGCCTGGCTGCAATTTGAGTCTACGCCGCAGGATGACAAAACCCTGTTGACGGTCACTGCCTATCTTGCGCCGTATGGAGTGCCGGGCTTTCTATATTGGTATGCCATGTGGCCTTTTCATAAATTTATTTTCGATGGGCTTGCGCGTCAGCTTGCATCCCGCGCGCGCGTGTTGGCACATTCGTATTAACGTTTATTAGCAATCCAACAGCGATGGTGAAAATAAAATGCCTCACATTTCCTACTTTCTCTTTCCCATTCTTGGTTATCTTTGCGGCTCGCTGACATTTTCGGTTTGGGTCACACACTTTGTCAAAGGCGTGGATGTGCGTGACTCGGGGTCAGGCCATGCAACTACGACCAACACGATCCGTCAGGCCGGGTTTGGCTGGGGCGCGCTGGTGCTTGCGCTGGATATTGCCAAGGGATTTATTCCAACGTATCTGGCAGTCCGCGAGGTAAGCACTCCGGTCTACATCATTGCGATTACGGCAACCTGCGCGGTGATCGGTCATTGCTGGCCGTTGTTTGCACGCTTTCGCGGCGGAATGGGACTGGCAACCGCAGGCGGAACGTTTCTGGCGGTGAATTCGCTGGTGTTTTTGATCAGCCTTGGACTTCTGATATTGCTTGTGTTGGTGATTCGGCATTCGGCGCGCGCGAGTGTCTTGACTGGAATTCTCATCGCGCCGGCGCTATGGATACTCAACATCCGCGATGCAGCATTTTGGGTAACAGTCGGCGCGGGTGTTGTGATCGCGATCAGATTTCTAACAGATTGGAATCGTCAATATCGTGAGCTATGGCTGGACCGCGAACAAACAGGAAGAATCTCGGAATAAGAATCTGTCCATCGTCCGCCGGGCAGGCTGGGGCGCGGCGCGAAGCGGAATTTACATCCAAATAAAAAGAGCCTCAGTCTGCACTGAGGCTCTTACTCATCTCCCAACAACCAATCCAAAATATTGGCTTTCTTTTTTGGTATTTCTTCCAAACGCGGTGTGGATAAGATGACAACCGTGATGTTATCGTGACCGCCGCGCTCATTTGCCAGATTGACCAACGCTTCGGCTGCGGCTTTCATATCTCTTTTTGAGCGGATGATCTTTAGCATTTCATCATCCCACACCAGATCGGTCAGACCGTCACTGCACATTAATATGGTATCGCCCGGCTCAAGATGGAAACCCTGATTGCGCTCTGATTCTTCATTGCTTTCTTCGTTATCGATGCGTAAACGAAAATCCACTTCGGGTAATTTTAAGCCGCCCAAATGCCTGCGGATAACATGCACGTTCGGGTGGTCGTGCATTTGCTCGGCAGTGATGATGCCTTTTTCGTAGGCTTCCTGCACCCAGGTATGATCAATGGTCAGTCTTTGAATTTGCTTGCCGCGCAAAAGATAAATTCGCGAATCGCCGACGTAGGCGGTATAGAGTCTGTTTTCAATAACCCAGACACAGGCACAGGTCGCGCCCATGCCGGTCTCATCATCATTTCCGGCAGAATGAGAAGCGATTGCCTGACTCGCTTCCTGAATTGCATACTCAAGCGCTTTGACAGGTTTTCTGGCGCTGCTCTCGGCGATGCCTTTGGTGATGTAGTTCACCGCAAGCTCTGCCGCCACTTCACCGGCGCGATGTCCGCCGATGCCATCTGCAACAACGGCAAAAACCGCCGGACGCGGGTCTTCCTTACTCAGCAGATAAGATGAGATCGCATAACGATCCTCATTGTTCTTGCCGGACATTCCGGCATGACTGAGTGCGGCAACGTGAAGATGAGCGAGTGTGGTACGAATCATTTTTCAATGTCAGTTAAGACGGTAACCGTGGGTTTTGACACAACAGGCGCTGTCCTAAAGGATAAACGATAGATTAATTGGCCGAAGTGTATCATATCCCCATGCATCAGCCGATAGCCCTCACGGGGGATGGGTTCATAATTCACCCAGGTGCCCGCGATCGAATTGTTATCCTGCAGTAAATAACCGCCATCATCGGTTTGCCTGAGTCTCGCATGAACAGAAGAGATGGAGGGGTCATCCAAAATTTGGGTACATTGCACAGGATCGGTGCCAAAGATGACTTCCTGCTCAAGCAGTGCGATCGGTGCAACTGCCGCCACCTGACCATCTGCATTAATGCGGAATAAAGATGCCGCCGCTTCTGTTCTGGACTTTGGAACTGCCACGGCTTTCTTTGAGGGTGCGCGCCGCTTTTTGATTTTTTCTTCCACGGGCGCGGGTGATTCTGCAATGGCTTGTATGGATTGGGTCAACGGGTCGGCATCGGCGCGGCGCGCTTCCTGCGCGGCACGCAATGACGGAATACGCAGCCGTCCGCTAAGCAAGATGAAGAAAAGCACCAGACCGGCAAGGATGATCGCGCCAAATGTAATGGCTGTGCGATATTTGGCAAGCAATGCCGAAATTCCGCGCGGCGGCTGGACAACCGTCACCAATACTGGAACGGGCATACTGCTCTTGCTCAAACCAAGCACATCCACCGCCTCAACAACAACCTGATGTTCGGCAGTATTGGTATAGGCGCTGATGTCCCATGTCAACACAAGGAAAGGTTCGGTAGTGTTCTCGTCCACGATCACACCATCTACATATAGAGTGGTGCGCGTCAACGGGCGCGGATGTCCGTCGAGGAACTCGACGATCATCTCAATATCCTGTGCGGCGGGCAAAAGGATCTCCGTATTGAACGGATCATCTTCCGGCGCGCGGCGTGTGATCTGTAAAGAAGTGGTGATCGGGAATGGGTTGGGCGGCTGAACATCCATGCGGAATTTCTGCTGGGCAGAATTAACTGCGCCCGCTGGAAGGCTGACCTGCACGCCAAGCGAGTGATCGCCTGAAGTATTTAATCGTGATGTGTAGGAAAGTGTATACACTCGCCGCAAAGCGGAAAAATACGCCTCGGGGTCGGGGAAGCGTTCAAGACCCGAATATGTGAACATGCTTCCGCCGGTTTGAATGGCAAGGTTATTAAACGCGGCTGCACTGGTTGTGCTGAAGGTTGTTTGCAGATCAATGAACCAGACAAAGATATGAATATCACTTTCCCCTGCCCGCTGAGCGTAGGTCTCAAGGACAGAGATAAGATTGGCGTCATCCATGTGCGGAGTGATAAAGAGGATGGCGCGTTTCATTCCCAGGCGCGGAGTCTGTGCGTTGACAGTATCGATCGCGATGGAAAGGGATTGCAGGTTGGGAATCGCCGCGCGAAAATCCGGCTGGAAGGCATTTAACCCAACAACAAAATCCGCTGCGCCCGCATGATTGATAACAGGGCCAGCCTGACTGACGAGACTATAGTCATCGGGCAGGTCGGCGGGACGGCTTTGCACCCATTGCGCCAACACTTGCGCTGTCCGCTGGAAACGGGAGGCGCCGGTTGGATCCCGCGCATCGAGTTGTTCGCCTTGATTAACAGCGATAACAAGCTGCAACGGCACAGCGATCTCATTCAGCGCGTTGACCGGGATCGGCTTATTGTCTTCGATAACAGTAACAGCTTCGGGCTTAAGGCCTGATACGAAAATGCCGTTTGAGTCGAAGACATCCAGGAACGAGGAAACTGTCGGAAAGGAGGATAAATCCGCCGGGTAGAGATTCGCAGCGGCAAGGCTTTGCTGTGCGTGCGCATTTGAGGCTGCACCAAACAAAAAGATTAAACCAAGAAACAGAGCTAAAATTTTACGCATTGGCCTCAAGAAAAACGGGAGCAACTTCTTTGGGAGTGGTGCTGCGCAGGTAAGCCAGAGTCCAGACAGATTCGGTGTAGGTTGTGAGAATGCCGTTGAGTACCCATAAAACCGGACTGTAACAAAGGACAAATATACCCACCGCGATAAAAGGCTGCCATGAAGTAATGTTGCCATCAATAAAGGTTTGCATTAATGGAATAACCAGCAGCAGGATGGGTAATAAAAGAATAAGGTTGATGATAAAACCAGCGATACCAAGCACAATGCCGATAATGAGCAGGGGAATAATATTTTGTAAAAAGACCTGCCAACCACGCCCCAATGCGCCAAAGACGCCCAAATTATCTACAATAATGGAGCGCTTGACCTGCACATGATACAAGCTCAATGCGATGGAAACTGGAATCGCGCAGCAACAGACGGCGATCAGGATCAATACAACCAAACCGCCCGCAGCGGTCATATCAGGCATACTGGTTCCGCTGTTAATGAGTGGAAGTAACCCTATGAACATCGCGGCAAAAAAGAGAATGAAATAGGGCAGCCAGATGACGATTGCCGCTCCGAACAGCCGCCAGAAGTAATCGAGACTTTCACCGAATAGTTCACCAAATTGGAGGGACTCTGCGCCATTTTCCGCTTTAACCACGCCGCGCGCCAGACCAGCCGTACCGACAAGCGTGAAAAATATTTGCAAAATAAGGGCAATGAAAAAAACTGCAAATAGTGCAAACACGATCCAGGTATTTTGTTGAAACCAGCTTTCCATGCGCGCCAGGAAAACTTCGATCTGCCTCAGCATTTCAGGTGTGAACGGGTTTTCGCCTGTTCCACTGCCATTGCTTCTGCTGCCTGAATTGGAATTACTTCCGCTGCCCCTGCCGCAACTGGCAAGGATGCCGAATATCCACAATATCTTGTATTTCCAGGTGATCTTTCCGGCACGGATAAAAACTTCAAGAAGGTCGAATTTCATGGCAGACTCCTTTTCTACAATTTACTGAATAATACCTGATTCTCGGTTTTCCAGCAGACTTGGGGAGAGTCTACGGTAGGTGAGGTTTAGGGCTGTCTTCATGAAAACACCAAGGAAACTTGAAAGCAGGATTATCGCCGGAAAGAAAATGCAAAAAAAGAACAGGGCGATCAAAACCGTACCCTGCAAACTCATTTCCTGTCCAAACTCCAGCAAAAATGGAAATACAAAAAGCGGCATCATCAGTGGCGTGATAAGAAAACTGCTCAGGATCGAACTGCCGAAATAAATGACCATGGTGATAATGACATATTTCCAAAAATGGGCGCGCACCACATGCAGCGCATGTTTAAGCGCATCCATGACGCTCATCTCTTCCATGAAAATCGCAGCTTGAGCAGCTTCCAGAACAGCGCTCATCAGGAATACCAACGGCATCAACAATATCAAAATCGGCTGCAGACAAATGGAAGCCATGCCGATGGTAACCACGATCAATATAAACA
The DNA here is from genome assembly GCF_016717045.1 of Candidatus Villigracilis proximus. Lineage (NCBI taxonomy): Bacteria > Bacillati > Chloroflexota > Anaerolineae > Anaerolineales > Candidatus Villigracilaceae > Candidatus Villigracilis > Candidatus Villigracilis proximus. Next base: position 54,028 of record NZ_JADJUO010000010.1, read on the forward strand.
TGAGTAGATTAAAGAGGGTGAGTGCCAAGCCAACCGTCAAATTAACGATCAACATCAGCCCGAGGACGCGCCAGAAATACGGCAGACCATCTCGCAATAAATCCATGAAACGGGTGGAGCCTTTGCCCCGATCCGCGCGAGCAACTCCCAGCGTGGCAGCTGAACCGGTTGCGGCACGAACTACATAGTTGAAGATGCCAAAGAAAATAAGACTCAGAAAAAAGAGGATCACAAAGATCACATCAACAAACGCGGGGAGCTCCGCATTTGCAATCATGATGCGAATCAAAAAGAGAACAATGAAAACAGCAAACGGCAGAAACCCCGTCACGATCGGCAGCAGAAGCAAGCCCCAAATGGACTTATGCTTCCAACTGAGTTGGGCGGCACGCGTTAAAACGTTGCTGTAATCGAAATTCATATTCCAGCCTTAACAGATGTGTCTTCTGCCATAATGGGCGTGTTCGCATCAACGCTCAATCGCAGGTACGCCACGGCCCAGGCGGATTGAAAAAAGGCCATTAGAATGCCCTGAACTACATACGAAAACAACATCATGAACGGGAAAGAAAATCAAAAACAACACGCCCAGCATTGCGCCGGTATTTCCATCCATTTCCATCGCCATCGGGAATATCATCATCGGGAACATCGCCGGGAATATAAATATGCTGGATAGCATGGAAATCGCAAAATACAGGATCACCATCAAGATGATTACATGTAATGCATTGGCACGAAAAAGTTTCCAACCGTGCGAGATCGATTCCAGCGTACCCATATCATCCGCAACAATGGCGGCCTGTGCCAGTTCCAAAACAGAATATCCGACAATAATAATCGGGGTCAGCAGCAGAAACATTGGCATAAAGCACAAAGCAGCCAGCCCGAATGTAAAGACCGAAACAACGGAAATAAAAATCAAAAAAGCAAACCAGATCACCATCCATACACTGCCGAAGATGAAATACAAACCAAAAACCCGCCAGAAATATGGCAGGCTTTCAGTAAACAATTCACGAAAAGAAAGTTTCTCTGCGCCTTTTTCCACCTGCACTGCGCCGTATGTGGTTGTCAACTGAGCGCCGATACCTGCCGCCATCAGTGGAAATATCAAAAGAAATATCAACACCATAAACAAGATCATGACCCAGCCTTCACTTACAAACCGGTTCCACGGCGCAGGCATGAGTTCTGCAAAAGCAGGGTTTCCAATCAACATCAATGGCATCAAAAAAGCAGCAAATAAACCCGGCAGCATCTGCCACAACCACAGCACCTTATGATTCCAACCGATCTTCCATGTCCGTCCCAACACTTCGCCAAAATCGAGTTTCATATTTTCTCCCTTATTCATTATTTATTTTTTTAGAAGCAGATCACTTCACGCGCAAATCTTAAAAGATCAGAAACCTCAACAATTAACACCGCACTTACAGTCAGATCAAGTGCGGTGCTTTATTTTAAAAATTTCCGGACAAGTGAGAACCGGATAGCACGCTGTCCGACTCCATAATTTTTTTGAATATATATTCAACAACCTGACCATCGTAAATCCAAAATCAAAAATCGTAAATCGTCACTCCCACTCAATCGTCGCAGGCGGTTTACTCGTAATATCATACACCACCCGATTGATTCCTTCCACTTCATTTACAATGCGATTTGCAACCCGCGCCAAAAGTTCGTAAGGCAGGCGCGCCCAATCAGCAGTCATAAAATCTTCAGTGGTTACCACACGGATCGCGGCGGCCTCCTGATACGTGCGCTGGTCACCCATCACACCCACCGATTTCACCGGAAGCAAAACAACAAAGGCCTGAGAAGCCGTGCCGCCTTTTCCTAAAAATCCTTCTTTGGATAATTCCTCCTGCAGGATGTGATCCGCCGCCCGCAGACGGGATACACGCTCGGGCGTACACTCCCCGAGGCAGCGCACGGTCAACCCCGGACCTGGAAATGGTTGCCGCCAAACGAGCTTTTCACTCAGCCCGAGCGCTTCCCCCACCAAACGGACTTCATCTTTGAACAAATAGCGCAGCGGTTCAACCAGTTCAAACTGCATATCTTCGGGAAGTCCGCCCACATTGTGATGCGACTTGATCTTGGCCGCCTTGCTTCGGTCAGGGCCGGAGGATTCAACCACATCAGGATAGATCGTGCCCTGCACTAAAAATTTTGGCTTGCCAACGCCCTTTGCTTCCCGCTCAAAAATGCGGATAAATTTTTCGCCGACGATCTTTCGCTTTTGTTCCGGGTCTGTCACACCCTTCAATGCACCAAGAAAATCATCGCTTGCTTCCACTGTAATTAATTCCACGCCCAGGCCGCCGCGCAAAGCGGATGCAACCTGCTCGCCTTCTTTGTGACGCAGCAAACCTGTATCCACAAAAACTGTCACCAGTTGATCGCCAATGGCTTTATGCACCAGCGCCGCCGCCACTGTTGAATCCACGCCCCCGCTGACAGCCGCCAGCACACGCTCACTGCCAACCTGTTCGCGAATGCGCTTTACACTTGCATCGATAATTGAAGCAGCAGTCCATTCTGGTTTGACATTACAAATATCCACGGCAAAGTGTTTGAGCAGTTCTATTCCGTTGGGAGTGTGATGCACTTCTGGATGAAACTGCACGCCGAAATATTTACGCTGCATATCACCCATCGCCGCGAAGGGACTGTTGCCCGATTTCGCCAGCGCCACAAATCCTTCGGGCATGCGTGTGATCTTATCGCCATGCGACATCCAAACCTGTGAAATATTGGTAATTAGTTGATTGGGAATAAGGGATTGAATTTCTGCGGGGCCATATTCACGATGAGCTGATGAATCTACTTGACCGCCGAGGGCATGAGTCAATGCCTGCATACCGTAGCAAATGCCGAGAATGGGCAGGCCGGTGTCCAAAATGAATTTCTGAATATACGGTGCGTTCTCTTCATATACAGATTTCGGTCCGCCGGAGAGGATGAATCCTTTGGGATTGATCGAAAGAATTTTTTCCTGCGGCGCATCCCACGGGAACAATTCACAATAGACATTTACTTCGCGCACACGCCGCGCAATGATCTGCGCATATTGCGAACCGAAATCGAGAATGGCAATGGATTCTGTCATGTATTACTTCCTGTATCAAAAATTATGGTCAAAGGTCGAAAGTTAAAAGTCAAAGGCCGGCTTTAGACCTTTGACTTTTAACCTGTAACATCAGAGATAAGATGAAAATGCAAATGCGGAAAATCCTGATATTCGCCGCCGTTCACGATCAGACGATAAGCCTGTAAATGAAATTCATCCACAAGACTTTGCACAGTGGAATATAAGTCTGTCAGAAAGGCAGTGTCCTGTGGATCAAGCTGCGCCAGAGTTGCGGTTTCGCGCTTGGGCACGATCAGCACGTGAAACTTATAGCCGGGAGAAGGATGATGAAACGCAATCAGGCTTGAGGTCTCGCGCAGACGCGCGACTGGGATCAGAAAACTCATATGGGTAAATATCCATCCGATGAGACGAATAAAAATATGATACCAGAGGATGCGTCTGATAAAGTGTTTGCCTTTCACTTAATCTACAAATGTGATCTTGTTATTATCCAATGAAGCAATGCAGGCCAGTGACTCGACTTGAACGCCAACCGGTTTGAGCGCTTCGCGTCCGCCTTCAAAATCTTTTTCGATCAACGCGCCGATGCCCACGATCTGCGAACCGGCAGCTTCGGCCAAACGTACCAGCCCAAGAATGGTCGCGCCTGAAGCAAGAAAATCATCAATAATAAGGACTTTTTCGTTATTCGCCAGATACTCGGGGGAAACAATCAACTCGACCATGCGTCCCTTGGTGTGCGAGGGCGCGAGGGTTAAATAAACCTGATCGGGCATGGTGATGGGCTTGTTCTTGCGCGCATACACAACAGGCAGGCCGAGGTGAATGCCGGTGGTCAGGGCGGGTGCGATGCCAGAAATTTCAGCGGTGAGAATTTTTGTTGCGCCGCAATCTGCAAAACGTTTGGCAAATTCACGTCCGCAGGCATCCATCAGGGAGGGGTCCACCTGATGATTTACAAAACTATCCACTTTCAAAATTCCATTTCCCAAAACTTGACCATCTCTTAATATCCGATCTTTTAGTTGCTGCATATTATCTCCATATTGACTAGACAGATTTTTTTCACACATTGTACACCTGATGATGGATGTGTGAGGGGAGATGTTGAATGATTTATTTACAACACCGCCGGGGACTAAAGCCCCCGGCTATTTCCTACGAAGCCTGCTCCGCAGGCTTAACAACCTGGTTTGAATTGGCGAAAATTCGCGTAAATTCGTGGACTCTTTTGGGATTTGTGTAAGCCCTATATGTTTACTTTTTTCAATAACAAGCGCTTATTTGGGCTTAATATCGGCAAAAAAGACTGTGTTAGAATTCTTGATGTGACAGATAAGACTATTTTAGTGTTGGCGTCCAACTCTCCGCGCCGCAGACAATTACTCGCACTTGGGAACTGGAAATACAATGCCATCGTCTCAGATGTGGACGAAAGTCAACTAGCGGGCGAAGCGCCCAGAGATTATGTGCTGCGACTGGCTCGGGCCAAGGCGCTGGCTGTGGCTGAAAAAGTTCAGCCAGAAAATATCATCATCGGCTCGGATACCGCGGTCATATTCGGCAATTCCATTTTTGGCAAACCCAAAGATGAAGCAGAAGCTGAATGGATGCTCAAACAACTGCGTGGGCAGACTCATCAGGTGTATACAGCAGTCGCATTTTACAAAGTCAGCGACGGAAAAATGTTGACCGAGTTGTGCATCACCGATGTGCCCATGCGCGCCTACTCAGGTGACGAGATCACAGCCTACATCCAAACCGGTGATCCAATGGACAAAGCGGGCGCATACGCCATTCAACATCCCAAATTCCAACCCGTTGAATCAATGAATGGATGTTTTGCAGGTGTCATGGGATTGCCCATGTGCCATGTGCTGCGCGCGCTACATACTTTTGATATTCACCCTGAGGCCGATGTGCCAATGGCCTGTCAAAATCTGTTGAATTATAAATGTCATGTCTCGGGCGCGATCCTGCGCGGCGAAACATCCGATTAAACAATTGGACTTGCGTCATCATATAAAAAGGGAATGGCGTAAAGATTGAAAGGAAACAAATGAAAGCTTTCCGTTGGGTAAATTTTATTCTCATATTAACATTCCTCTCTGCCTGCGGTTCAGGCGGAACAAGCGGTAATCCGATCTTTTCATTTGCCACAGAAACCCCGCTGCCCACCGCACAGGTCACGATCATCCCCGCGCCGGATGCACAGGCAGCGGTTACCGCGTTCTTACAGGCGCTGCAAAAAGATGATTACGCCAGCATGTACGACATGCTCAGTCAACCCAGCCGGGATGGCATCACATTGGAAGCCTTCTCAAAGCGTATCAATGATGCGCTCAACACCATGAGCGCGGCCGGCATGGAATATTCGATCAACTCTTCCCTGCTTAATCCGCGTGCTGCTGAGGTGGCTTACAGCATCACCTATAAAACCATATTGGCGGGTGATATTCAACGTAATATCGTTGTGCGTCTTGTCAATGAAAATGAAGTATGGAAAGTGGAATGGCAGGATGGACTCATTCTGCCGGAACTCGCCGACGGAAATCTACTGGCGATGGAATACAACATCCCTGCGCGCGGCGATATTTATGACCGTGACGGCCTGCCCATCGTTTCCCAGGCAGACGCTTTCGCTTTTGGCATTCAAACAGATCAGATCGACTACGAGATCATCAACACCCTGCTCAATGAGCTCGGAAAATTATGCGGCTTTGACCCCGAATTCATTCAGGACGAGATTGATGTGAATGGCCCGGGCTGGTACCTGCCCATGTGTGAAGGGACTCGCGAAGAAGCCCAGCGTCTGCTTTCCATCAACCCCGGCGGACTGGTGATCTCAGACGAGTACAACTCCCGCTACTATTTTGAAACAGGCCTCGCTCCACAAGTCGTTGGATATACCCAGCTTATTTCCCCCGAACAGTTGGATGCATATCGCCGTCTCGGGTACGATGGCAGCGAAAAGTTGGGACAGGCTGGCATAGAAAAATGGGCGGAGGATTATCTCGCCGGCCAGCATGGCGGCATTCTGCGCGTGGTCTCTCCCAGCGGACAGATCATCTCCACGCTCGGCCAAAGCGCAGCACAACCCGCAGACTCAGTCTACCTGACCATCGACCGCAACATGCAGTACTACGCCCAGCAATCGATTGAATTCTTTCGCGGTGCAATTGTCGTAATGGAAGTGGACACAGGGCGCGTGATCGCAATGGCCTCAGGCCCGGATTTTGACCCCAATCTTTTTGAGCCTGCCAATCCAAATCGAGATGCCCTGGTTGATCTGCTCAACAGCGCAAACGAACCCTTACTCAACCGCGCCACACAGGGACAGTATCCGCTTGGATCGGCATTCAAGACCATTAGCATGGCCGCCGCACTCGAAAGCGGACTCTATCTAAAAGAAACAACCTACGATTGCCAATATGATTTCACAGAACTCGAAGAACGTGTTTTGCATGATTGGACCTGGCAGCACTGCGAAGACGCGAAAGCCGTTGGTGATTTCTGCGACGACTCATCCACCACGCCTTCCGGCCTGCTGACATTACAGGAAGGTCTGATGCGTTCCTGTAATCCATACTTCTGGCACATCGGTCTCGACCTGTTCAACTTTGACCGCAGGTCTGATATTGCCAATATGGCGCGCGCGTTTGGTCTCGGCAAATTGACAGGCATTGGCCAGATCCCAGAATTGGCCGGACAGATCACCGACCCCACTACACCAGTGGACGCTGTCAATCAGGCCATCGGACAGGGCGACATGTTGGTGACGCCTTTGCAAGTGGCAGCATTTACCGCCGCCATCGCAAACGGCGGGACCTTATACAGGCCTCAGATCGTTGAGAGGATCCGACCGATAGAAGGCGACCCAAAACTTATCTTCCGCCCTGAAGCCAATGGCACACTCCCCGTCCGCGCAGAAAACCTGACCATCATTCAGGATGCAATGTACATGGTGACCAATAATTCACGCGGCACGGCACGCTTCAATCTACGGGGTTTTATCGAACAATATAAAGTGGCCGGCAAGACCGGCACCGCAGAATCAGGCAATGGCAAATCACACGCCTGGTTTGCAGGGTACACCCTAAACGAAGCCAACACCACCCTGCCTGATATTGCAATTGTCGTGATCGTTGAAAACATCGGCGAAGGTTCAGAGTACGCGGTGCCGATCTTTAGAGCCATGGCAGAAACATACTATTACGGCAGCCCGCAAACTGTGCCGTGGTATGGGCCTGTCGGTGAGCCGCCCTACACACCCACTCCATAAGAGCAAATACCTCCTGAGCGAAGCCGCATGTACTTGTTTTTATGCGGCGCAGGATGTAGAATCAAGGTGATTATTTGACGAACGAAATTTATAAACAAGGTTTAATCATCAAGGCCCAATCCGGTTTCTTTACAGTAGAAACTGGTGAGGGTCTTGTCATTTGTCAGTTGCGCGGCAAATTAAAGCAGGGTCGGGCAGTTGGCGATATTGCCGCATTGGGCGATCATGTGCAGTACACGATTTTGGCAGATGGTTCCGGGGTGATCGAAAATGTCGAGGAGCGCAAACAGGCCATCGTCAGGTTGGACCCGCGGCCCCAGGGTGTGTATCAACAGGTTCTGCTGGCAAATGCCGATCAGGCGGTATTCGTCTTTGCGTGTGCGAATCCGAATCCAAAATTAAGAATGTTAGATCGGTTTCTTGTCACCACTGAAAAACAAAAAGTTCCGGCTGTGATCATTGCGAACAAAATTGATCTGGTTGAAAACGCGCGTGAACTTTTTAACGTGTATGAATCGATCGGCTATCGGGTGATCTACACTTCCACAAAAACACGCACCGGGCTGGATGAATTAAAAGCACAATTGCAAAATAAAGTCAGCGCGCTGGCAGGCCCGAGCGGTGTTGGGAAATCAAGTTTGTTAAATGAGATTCAAGCCGGACTGGGGCTGGCCGTGAACGAGATCAGCACAGCCATGAAAAAGGGACGCCACACCACCGTCACACGCCAGATGTTCGCGCTGGATGGCGGCGGATATGTAGCCGATACGCCGGGCTGGAAGAGCCTCGCGTTATGGGATACCGAAGCCGAAGAGATCGATGCATACTTCCCCGACTTGCGTGATCTTGTGCCGCAATGTCAATTCAGTGATTGCTCGCATAAACACGAGCCGGGCTGCGCGGTGCTGGCGGCGTTGAAAGCCGGTACGATTCATCCTGAAAGATATGATTCATATTTAAGACTGAGGGCGGGGCAGGAGTAATAATTTACGATTGCTGATTTACGATTTTTGATTTGCGATTTATGATTGGGGACTGATTACTGACAACTGATAACTGGATACTAATGAATGGCTGATAACTGGAATATGCTCGGACACGAATGGGCTGTGGATATGCTCCATCAGCACGCGGCGCGCGGGGATGTAAGGCACGCGTATCTTTTTTGCGGACCTCCCGGCCTGGGACGCCGTACTCTGGCATTGCGCCTCGCTCAGGCATTAAACTGCACAAAGCCCATCGCCGCTGGTATTCCCTGCGGCCATTGCCGTGATTGCAAACAGATCGAAGAAATGCGTCACCCCGATATGCTGGTGATCCAATCCCAGGATGGTGATGGTCAGCCCAAAGATGGCGGCACGCTCAAAGTGGATCAGGTGCGCGCGGTGCAGCATTCCCTATCGCTTAGACCATATCAGGCAAAATTTCGCGTGGCTTTGTTTTTACGTTTTCAAGAAGCCAACGACAACGCCGCCAATGCCCTGCTAAAAACGCTTGAAGAAGCGCCTGCTCATGCCATTCTGTTATTGACCGCCGATACACCCGAGCAACTTTTACCAACCATTGTTTCACGCTGCGAGATATTGCGTCTGCGTGCGTTACCCGTCAGCGCGATTGAATCGGACTTGCTCGCGCGCGGTGTGGATGAAGAACGCGCGCGTTTGCTCAGTCACATTTCAGGCGGACGCCCCGGCTACGCGCGTAAACTGATCGATGATTTCACTTTGCTTGAAAAACGGGAGGAACGTCTGGATGATCTGCAAACCTTATTGCCCGCGCCGCGTGTTGAAAAATTTTCCTATGCTGATAAACTCTCGAAAGATAAAGACGTGATGCGTCAGACGATCTTGATCTGGCTTTCATACTGGCGTGATGTCATGCTGCGTGTGGCACAGGCTGAAACTCCGCTGACCAACATTGACCGCAACATGGAGATCGAATTCCTAGCCGGACGATTGGATCTATCCACTGCGCGGCGTGTGGTCGGAGAGTTGGAGTCAGCGCTGGAAAAACTTGACCGCAATGTGAATGCGCGGATGGTGGCAGAAGTATTATTGCTCGATTGGCCGAAGGTGTAAATGAAATACATAAAATATATTTTTTTTGTTCTTGGAAGCATGATGCTGCTCGCTGGATGCGCGGAGACACAATCGACTCCAACTGTCAGCGGGGATGCGGCTGTTTACACACCGACCCTGTTCGAGGTGGAGAGTGAAGCGGCGGCGCAGACGCGTCTGGATGATGAACGTCCCAATATTATTTTCATCCTGACCGATGACCAACCTTATGAAACCACGCAATTTATGCCGACAGTGCGCGATGTGCTGATTAAAAATGGGGTCAATTTTGAAAATGGATTCGTGACCACACCACTCTGCTGCCCAAGCCGTTCAAGTATTTTGACGGGTGAGTATGTACACAATCATCAGGTTTACACAGACCGAATGCCGATGGGCGGCGCGCCAAAATTTGACGATCAGTCGTCCATTGCGACATGGCTGCAAAACGCAGGCTATCGTACGGCCTATTACGGAAAATATTTAAATGATTACGATGCGCTCACTCCGCTCGGATATGTTCCCCCGGGTTGGGATAGCTGGAGTGTGTTCCTCGGCAGAAATCTCACAGACGACGATACGGGGTCGTCATCGTATTACACGGATTACAGTCTTTCGGAAAACGGGAATGTGGTCGAGTACACACAAGACAATGCCATCTTTGGCACCGACATGGTGACACGCAACGCAATTGATTTTATTGCGTCTTCCAAAGATGAGCCGTTCTTTATGTTGGTCGGTTATTACAATCCGCACTCACCTTATAAATGGGCGGAACGAAGTGACCCGCAATTCCGTGCGAACTCGGCGCTGCAAGCGGAGCCGTATCGTAATCCAAGCTTCATGGAGGAAGACCGCAGCGATAAGCCGTTATATTTACAGGAATTAAATTCCATCGCGGTCGAAAAGATCGATATTACTTATAAACAAATTCTGCGTTCCCTGCTTTCTGTGGACGATGGTGTGGCGTCCATTTTGAATATGCTGGATAAAACAGGCTTAAGCGAGAAGACGATCATTGTTTATCTTTCAGATAACGGGTTGACTATTGGCGACCACGGATTCGGCTTAACGAAAAACTGTCCCTACGAAAGCTGCATTCGTGTCCCTTTTATCGTGTATGCGCCCGGCATGTTCCCTGCACGCAGTGAGACAAAATTTGCCGCAAACATTGACCTCGCCCCCACCTTCGCGGATCTGGCAAATGCCCCGATCCCTGATTCTGTAAACGGGATGAGTCTGCTGCCATTGTTAAATGACCCGAATGCGATCTGGCGCGATGACCTGCTCTTCGAGCATTGGCCCACCGAAGACGGCATTGGTTCAAAAATTCCCGAGTTTTACGCGGTGCGCAATTCTGAATGGAAGTATGTGGAATATTCAACCGGCGAGAAGGAACTTTACGACCTCAAGAACGATCCGTATGAATTGGAAAATGTTGCAGATCAGTCTGCGTATGCAGAGATACAAGCTCAGTTACAAAAAAGATTGATTGAATTAAAGTTAGAGTAGAAGTAGATTTTCGAAATCTTTATCTTTTATTGGAGAATCAATATGTGCCGAAGCATTAAACCATTACGATTACCAGACCGCCCCGCCACCGAGCAGGAGATTCAAGAAGCAGCATTGCAATATGTGAGGAAGGTCAGCGGGTATCGAAAACCTTCCAAGGCCAATGAGGAAACTTTTCAGAAGGCAGTTGATGAAGTTGCAGAGTCCACGCGGAAGATGCTGGAAATACTTGCGAATAAAACCACCCATGGAGAAACCTCCCATGTTTGACCCACGCGACAAACAACTCACCGATCTGGAAACTAACTATACAATCTTCATGCAAACCATGCAGGGACTTTCTGCTGAAAATTTTCTCGCGTCTCTTGGCGATTGGACACCGCGCGATATTGCGGCGCATTTCATTGGGTGGAATCGAATCACATTGGCAGGATGCAGCGCATTGCGTGAAGGCGCGGAACCTTTCTACTTTTACGATGGCACAAATGATTATCGAAAGGTCAACGCGAGATTCTTTACACAGTTCCCGTCCACAGACTTGAATGAATTACTTGAAGATATTACTTCCACCAAGAAAGCGTTAATCACTTATCTAAAAACCATTCCCGAAAGTGAATGGGAGTTGGATACGGGCATTGTCCATTATCGCGGCAATCCGGCGACAATTGCACGCTGTGTAGATTCACTCGTCCGCGATTATCGCAAGCATAGAGAAGAGATCGTGGAAGCATTTCATACAAAGTAAACAAAAATCCTTCGGCTTTAGGCCGAAGGATTTTTGTTTACTCAATCGCATCACGTAATTTTCGCGCCAGTTTCCCAAAATGCGGCGTGTAGCGGATATCATCTTTTCTGGGGCGTGGGAGATCAACTTCCACATCTAATTTTATTTTGCCTGGGCGCTGAGTCAGCACCAGCACACGGTCCGCGAGAAATAACGATTCATTGATGGAGTGCGTCACCATGATGACCGTCTTTTGTTTGGCCTGCCAGATACGCGATAACTCCGTCCACATGCGTTCGCGGGTGAGAGCATCCAGCGAGGCAAAAGGCTCATCGAGCAGAAGCAGGTCGGGGTCATGGATGAGCGCGCGCGCGATCCCCACGCGCTGCGCCATGCCGCCGGATAAGTCACGCGGCCACGAGTCTTCGAATCCATTTAATCCAACCAGATCGATCATCTCGCCGGCTTTTGCGCGCGCTTCAGATTCGCCCACCCCATCCAACTCAAGCGGAAGTTTAATATTGTCCATCACGGTGCGCCAGGGCATAAGATTGGATTGTTGAAAAACCATGCCAACCTCAGGCCGGCGATTGCCGCTGAAATTAATTTCGCCGGTTGTAGGCTGCAAAAGACTCGCGAGAATTTTTAGAAGCGTGGTCTTGCCCGAACCCGATGGCCCGAGAAAACAAATAAAATCACGCGGACAAACTTCAAAGGAAATATTTTCAAGCGCGTGCAATCCGCCGTTGCTGTCGGGAAAAACAACGGAGAGATCTTTTACAGTGAGGATCGGGGAAGGTTTCATAATTTTCACGCTTCACACGTCACGCTTCACTTGATACATGAAACGTGATACGTGACACATAAATTACGGCACGAATGAATTTGTAAATGCTTTGTTCAAATCCATATTCTCGGGGATCAAACCCATCTCAAGCAAAATGGTTTGCATATTCTCCCAGGCCTGCGGATCAGAATACCCAAGGCGCTCAGCCTTCCACATTTCAATCGACGTGGCAAGAATTTCCTTTTGAACTTTTTCATCAAGGTCGGCAAAATTTGGGATGTAGGTTGCGCTCAACGCATACGCTTCATCAGGATTTTCATTCGTGAATTTTAATCCCTTCAAAAACGCGCCCACAAACGCGCGAACCAACTCGGGGTCTTCTGCAATTATTTTCTCGCTCGCCAAAAGTCCATTCGCGGCCAGTTGCACAGAATCAGCCACGCGCAATTCGGTCACATCAAAACCCTGCGCCTTCAACTGGATCGGTTCATTCGCGGCATAACCCACTACAATATTTTGTTTGCCCGCGGCAAATAATTCCACCTGATTAAAACCGACCTCCACCAATGTCACATCCGACTCGCTCAAACCCGCAGAAAATAACAAAGCACGCAAGCCAATATAATTCGCGCCAAACAAACCGGGCAAACCAATCGTCGTGCCCTTCAAATCCTGCGGCGTAACAATTCCCGCGTCGCTTTTTGCAATGACCGAAATCGGATACTGTTGATACCACGCCGCCACATACGTCACCGGCACTTCCTGCGCGCGCGCCAGCAGCACCTGTTCACCCGAAACCACTGCAAACGGAAGTTCCCCCGCGCCCACCAATTTCACGCCGTCGGTCTCAAATGAATAATCAAACTCAATCTCGATCCCGGCCTCTTTAAAATATCCTTTTTCGATGGCCTCATAAAAAGGCGCATACTGGATATTGGCAATATATCCCATCGGCAGGCGGATCTTCGTCAACGTGCCCGCATCATTCTGGACCTGTGAACCGCCACAGGCCGAAAGGCTGATCGCCAGCCCGAGCATAAGTAAAACTAATTTCTTCAACATTGTATTTCTCCTATAATTTTTTAAACTACATGCTGAGCGGAGCCACGTGTTCTTTGTGGCAAAGTGCGCTCACTCCGCTCAGCATGTAAATTACTCAGGGTGTAGTTTGTTGCCATTTTAAAAATCTTTTTTCAAGCACCGTTACGATTCCATATAACGACAGTGCCAACGCCACCAGCATCATCACCGCCACAAACACCATTGACGTATCATATTGAAAATCTCCGACCTTCAACAAAAATCCGAGACCTTCCTTTGCATCCACCAACTCACCCACGATGGCGCCGATGACCGATAACGTGGCGCCGATTCTTAATCCGCCTAACAGCACGGGCAGAGACGCCGGCACTTCGAGTTTGGTCATCACCTGCCAGCGTGAGGCGCGCAATGAATTCATCATGTCATACAACGCTGGCGGAACAGCCCGCACGCCCACCACTGTATTCACCAACACCGGAAAGAACACGATCAAGGCGCAGATGACCACTTTCGACAACATACCCTGTCCCAGCCAGATGACCAGTAACGGCGCAATCGCCACGATGGGAATCGCCTGACTCGCCACCAGATATGGTGAAAGAATCTTTTCCAGTGAGCGCGATTTGGCAAGTAAATATCCCAGCACCGTGGCGCATGTCACACCGACCAGCAAGCCAAGCATGATCTCCAGCAAAGTGACGCTCGTGTGATACAGCAGGCTTCCATCTGCCAGAGATTTAAGTAGACGAGTCCACACATCCACGGGCGAGGGCAGAATGAATTTGGGCAAGCCGCTCAAATGTGCGATCAGTCCCCAGGCCAGAATGCCGAAAAGAATGGAAATCGTACCGAGCCAACGTGAGAATGATATTTTCATAGTTTTCACCGGAGACCTGACAGGTTTATATAAACCTGTCAGGTCTTAATAAACAAAAACGCCTCGCTAGAATCAACTGCGGGGCGTGAAGGCAGGCCAGAGCGGAGTCTGATGCGGATGTCACTTTAAAAAAATCCCGAAAACAAAGAAATGTTTTCGGGGCGTGAATCTACACAGAGACCACTTGGTCCTGTCATATACCTTCTACTATCCAGACTATACTGTCGGCCCCGGAATCACACCGAGTCATGCCCGCTTTTTGCGGTACCCATTTCCCAAAAAGGAAATTGTCACTGCCCAAAGAGGCTCGTGGGCTTTACCACCGATCGGGAATTGCACCCTGCCCCGAAGGTTATTAAGTTGTAGTTTGATTATAGCGCAATAAAGTTAATTATTGTTTAGGATAATATTCAGCGCGACCAGCCCGCCGCATAAACAAAAAGAGATCACCATTGAGACCAGAAAATAAATAAGAATATTTTGCTGATTTGATTGGCCGGTCTTGCCGTTATATTGCGTGCCGCAGCTCTGGCATTTCACATGCGTAAACATGGACGGACCAACCGCGCCGCCCCACCAGGTGTAGCTGACTTTTTTTGCTGCACTTTGCCCACACTGCGGACAGGGCGCATACTGAATTGGGTTTTTCATTTTTTCCTCCAGAATAAAAATAGTGTTGATGAAGATCATCAACACTATTTTTACTGTAAAGTATATGGCCGGTAAATCACACTTGTGTACGGGCTACTTCAACTGTGCCTTGATCTTCTCAGCGGTGTCTTTATAAGCGGCTAATTTCTCCGCTTCCTTGGCGACCAGCGCGGCGGGAGCCTTGTTAGCGAAATCACTGGAGAGCAGTTTTTCGAGGCGTTCGATATGAGACTGCGCTTCTTTTAATTCCTTCTCAAGGCGCGGCTTGTCATTTGCAATGTCCACCAATCCAGCGAGCGGAATATAGATCTCAACTGTGCCAGCAACAAGGACAGCGGCATCTTCCGGTTTTGTTGTAAGGGAAGAATGAATTTCAGAAGTGAGGAATCCAAACCAGCAAGGCGGCGATCATTTGAGCCTGATCCTTGAGCAGATCAGTTTTGTCGCCGGCAGAGAATTGAGCCGTGAGTTTCTTTGATGGGGCAATACCTTTTTCTGAGCGCAAGTTACGAATTGAACGGATCATATCTTGAATCGGGGTGAAATCAGCAACCTTGGATTCTTCCCAGCCTTCAGGTTCACGCGGCTCGGGGGAAGCGCGCAACGATGAGTGCCGTGGGCCAATCTTTGGCAATCTCCGCAATTAGCGATTAAGAATCATATTAGCGCAGATGTCCCCACACTTCTTCAGTAATGAAAGGTGTGAAGGGATGGAGCAAACGCAAACAGGTATCAAACACACGCGCCAAAGTTTCAACAGTCTGCTTTTTGGTCGCAGCATTCTGCATTTGTCCTTTAGAAACTTCCACGTACCAGTCTGCAAAGTCGTTCCAGATAAATTCATAAATTTCCTGACCCGCCTGCCCGTATTGGAAGTTTTGGAATTGACGTTCCACATTGCGGGTGAGGGTTTGCAGTTTGGCCCAGATCCATGAATCAGCAAGGGAATAGGAATTAGGGATTAGGTGATTAGGAGCTAAGGATTCCTGATTCCTAATTCCTAATTCCTTATCACTAAGCCCATCAATCGCATTGATCACAAACCTACCCGCATTCCAAATTTTATTGGCGAAGTTGCGGTTGGCTTCCACTTTCTTAACGCCGACGTTCGTATCGTTGCCGGGTGTGGAGCCCACCAGCATTGTGAAGCGCAGCGCGTCTGTGCCGAACTCGTCCATCACGACTAGCGGATCGAGCACATTGCCTTTGGTCTTCGACATTTTATGTCCATGCTCATCGCGCACGAGTCCATGTAAATAGACGGTATGGAAGGGCGGCGCTTCTGTAAATTCAAGCCCGCTCATGATCATGCGCGCAACCCAGAAGAACAAAATATCGTAACCCGTTTCCATGTAGGAAGTTGGGTAAAAATATTTCAGGTCGGGTGTTTGCTCGGGCCAGCCCAAAGTGGAGAACGGCCACAAGCCTGAAGAAAACCATGTATCCAACACATCATCATCCTGACGAATTTCCTTCGAGCCGCAGGTGGCGCATTGGGTTGGGTCTTCGCGCGTCACGGTCATATGATTGTCGGGACAATACCAAACCGGAATGCGATGTCCCCACCAGAGTTGGCGGCTGATGCACCAGTCTTTAATATTGTCGAGCCAGTTGTAATATACTTTTTCAAAACGCTCGGGCACGATCTTGATCTGTCCATTATGCACGGCATCAAGGCCTTTGTTCGCGAGCGATTCCATTTTGACGAACCATTGCTCGGAGATCATCGGCTCGACAATTTCGCCGCCGCGTTGTGAGCGTGGAATTGTTGTGGCGTACGGCTCGGTCTTGATGACGAGGTCCGCGGCTTTCATATCAGCCCAGATTTTTTTACGTGCCTCGAATCGATCCTGACCTTGATATTGGCCGCCATTCTCATTTATTTTCGCCGCCTTATCCAAAACCGAGATGATCGGTAAATTATGGCGTTGCGCGATGGCATAGTCATTCGGGTCGTGCCCCGGCGTGATCTTAAGCGCACCCGTACCGAATTCCATGCTGACATAATCATCGGCGATGACTGGAATCTCGCGGCCAAGATCGGGACAATGGCTTTCATGCCGATGAATTTCTTAAAGCGTTCATCCTCAGGGTGGACTGCCACAGCGGTATCCCCAAGAATCGTTTCGGGACGGACCGTGGCGACGGGAATAAATTCGTCTGAACCTGCGATCATATATTTGAAATAATATAACGTGGCTTGTTCTTCGTTATATTCCACTTCCAAATCTGACACAGCGGTCTTGAGTCCCGGTGACCAGTTGATGAGACGCGGGCCGCGATAGATCAGTCCTTTTTCATACAGACGAACGAATGCCTCTCGAACTGCCCGACTCAGGCCTTCGTCAAGGGTGAAGCGCTCGCGGTCCCAGTCACAGGATGCGCCCATGCGTCGAATTTGATTGGTGATCATGCCGCCATATTTTCGTTTCCATTCCCAGGTGCGTTCCACGAATTTTTCGCGGCCCAGTTCTTCGCGAGTCACTTCGTCATTTTTAAGCAGATCGCGTTCCACCATGAGTTGTGTGGCGATGCCGGCGTGATCGGTGCCGGGAACCCCTAAAGTTGAAAAGCCCTTCATGCGGTGATAGCGCACCATGAGATCTTCCACACTGACGAACATGGCGTGCCCAATGTGCAGTTCGCCGGTCACATTGGGCGGTGGGATCGTAAGGACAAAAGGTTTGACATTCGGGTCGAAACCGGGTTTGTTGGGATCATTATGCGGCTTGAAGAATCCGCCTGTTTCCCACATGGCGTAAATGCGCTGTTCAGTGGATTTGAAGTCGTATGCTTTGGGTAGTTCTTGTTTTGCCATTTTTGCTCCTTGTTGAGTAAACAAGTACACATGGACTTGTTTACATTTTTATAGACGTATCTTTAAAACAAAAATACTTCATCCAAATTGAGGACGAAGTATTGCTCCGCGGTACCACCTCAGTTCGCTAATTACTTAGCACACTTTGCGACTGACATTCATCAGTCCATGCTGTAACGGGCGATCCCGTGCCGTTCTACTGACCAAGATAATTGGTTTTCTTCGGCAGTCTTATCAGACGACTTCAGTGATGATTCCCTGCGGATGCTTCCACCGAGCACATCCTTCTCTATCAGGTATTTTTCACTTACTACTTCTGAATGGTTGGGATTATATGCGTGAGAGAAGAATGCGTCAAGAAAAATTACAGGGTCAATTACTTCGCAGCTTCCGGCAGTACCAGCGGACCTCCCATGAATGGATGTTCGACGACCTGTACGGGCAGACAGTAGGCTTCGGATATTAATTCAGAGGTCAATACTTCGCGCGGGGTGCCAATGGCTTTGAGGTGACCACCGACCAGCAGGGCTACGCGGTCTGCAAAATGAGCGGCGAGGTTGAGATCGTGCAAGGCGACCAGTACGGCAAGATCTTCTGTGTGAGCGAGTTCTCGAATCAATTCCAATAAGCTGACTTGATATTGCAAGTCTAAATGAGCGGTGGGTTCATCGAGCAAAAGAATCGGTGTGGATTGGCACAAGGCACGCGCCAATAAAATACGCTGTGCTTCGCCGCCTGATAATTCTCCGACGGGGCGTTCGGCGAATGCCAAAGCGTTGACTCTGTCTAAGGATCGCCGGGCCAGTTCTTCGTCGAGGGAAGATGCGTGACCTAAAAATCCGAGGTAGGGCGTGCGTCCCATTAAAACAGTCTCCCAGACAGTGAAGGCGGGCGGTAATGCAATTGCCTGCGGGACAACGGCGAGATAGCGCGCGCTGGAGCGGCGTGAGAGTTTGAAAGTCATCGCCGTTGGTGCGGATGTTTCCTGTGGAAGGATCCACCGCTCGCAGCGTGGATGATGGTGGATTTTCCCGCACCGTTGGGACCGATCAACGCGAGCACTTCGCCGTTTTTTACGTCGAAGGAAACATCGTGCAAGACCTGGCGATTATGATAAGAGGCGGAGAGGTTTTGAATTTTAAGCATGGCTGTTAGAAGATTAGATACTAAAATAACGCGGTTTCTTTTGTGTTTGGGTTAATGGCTTTGTAGACACTGCTGTCAAAACCGCTTAAGACAAACCCATATTTTTGATACAAGGTACAGGCAGGGACATTATCATCCTGCGTTTCGAGCATAACGCCCGGGAAATTATTTTCGCGTGCCCATTGGATTCCGTGCTCGAGCAATGCGCGCCCGACACCTGTGCCGCGATATTCCGGATTCACAACGATGTCATCTACATAAGCAAATTGATTCCACCATGCAACCATGCGAATGCGCCCTGCAAGTTTCGCGGGCGAGCCTGCTTCAGTGAAAAAGACGACTGGCGCAGGGCTTTCGCCAAAGCCGTAATCTGTATCTTGTGCAGGAATGTCCCTTTCGTAGGGTTCAACATCTGTGACCGAATATATAAGCTTCTCTTTTTCAATTTCAAGGACAACTCTTGAGCTGACAATGAACTTGCGCGAAAACAGATTCGCTTTTGGCGCGTTCTGTAAATCTGTTTTGTGAATAATAAATTCCATAAAATGGCCTTCCTTATTTGATCGTCGTTGATGCTGCCACCATGAAGATGACGTTTTGCGCTTCGCGTGCGAGCATTTGATTGGCGCGGCCGAGCGCGTCGCGGTACATGCGTCCCAGTGGACAAGCGGGCACAATTCCAATTCCAATGCCAATTTCGTTGGGAACGATCAGCCATTCGCCGCCGAAGATGTGGGTAAGTTTGCTCATGCTAGATTACCTGAAAATGCGATACGTCATTTAAGAGATTTAATGTGACGGCATCTTCCTGCACGATCAGTTCAGAGAGCGAAGCCTGTGAAACGCGGAATTGCCAGTAGCGGTTCAAATCCACACCGAGGGTGACGGCCAGCAAAGATTGAAGTGCGCCGCTGTGTGAAACGACCAACACGGTCTGGTCTTTGTGATCATCCTTGATCTGATCAAAAGCAGACTTAACCCGTGCTGCCAGTTGAGAGTGTCTCGCCGTTTGGCGGAAATATTCATTGAGTCCGTCATCCATTTTGAGAACAGGTCAGGTGAATGAGCAGACATTTCCTTATAAGTCCATGCCTTTAATCGCCAAATGAAAGTGCGCGCAAACGGGAATCTTTTTTGATTTCAAGTTGATGAAAATCCGCGATAGCTTGCGCTGTGTTTGTGGCGCGTGAAAGGTCGCTGGTGTAAATGGCGTGGATTGTTTCTGTTGAAAGCCGCTTTGCAATTTGTGCGGCTTGTGTTTGTCCAGTTTGATTCAACGGGACATCGCTTTGTCCTGATAGCGTCCTGCGATGTTCCAGTCAGTTTGTCCGTGGCGGGTGAGGGGAGAAGTTTCATAAGGGAAAGGATGAAGGATTATGAATGATGAAGTAAAAAATACCAGGATTAATGTTTCAACCAGTGTTGTGACTGTGCCGTCGCCGGCGTTGACGATCAGTAATCCTTTTTGGGGATTCTTATTCATAATGATCTCACCAAATTCCTTGATTTTTCGCTTTTCGTAACACCCAAAGAAAAAATGGAGCACCCGCTAAAGCAGTGACAATTCCAAGCGGCAATTCCTGCGGCGCACGACCACACGTGCCAGAATATCTGCCAGTAATAAGGCGCCCGCACCGCCGATAATGCTCAGCGGAATAATGCGGCGATAGTCCACGCCCCACCAGATGCGGACAACGTGCGGAACGATCAAACCAACGAAGCCGATGATTCCAGCAAATGAAACCGCTGCCGCTGTTACCAGTGACGCTGCAACGATAATGATGAATTTTGCGCGGCGCACATTTAATCCCATTTGCAGCGCCTGATCATCGCCAAACTGTAAAAGATTCAGTGCATATCCGTTTAAGACCAGCGTCGTTAGACCGATCAATAAATAAGGGACAAGCGCCAGAGTCACATTCCAGCCGAGCAGACTCACTCCGCCCAACAACCAGCCAATGGCGCGGCGCAATTCACCTGTGGAACGCAGCATGAGGAAAGATGTCAACGAGGTTGCGAAGGATGAAAAAGCCACGCCCGCCAAAATTAAACTGGTCGTTGGTACAGTGCCGCCCACATTCGCAAATAAATAAACCAGATAGATCGTCAACAAACTGGCGATGAACACAGCCAGCGGTACAGCCAAAAACCCAAGCGTGATATACGGCCATTGGATAGACATCGCCAGCACCGCGCCCAATCCTGCACCAGAAGCCACACCGATCAAATACGGGTCAGCCAGCGGATTGCGGAACAGTCCCTGATACGCCGCGCCGCTTCCAGATAATGCCGCACCCACCAATGCGATCAAGACCGTGCGCGGCAGGCGAATATCCCACAGGATCGTGCGAAAAGTTTCGCTGTTGGTTGACTCCGGTTAATGCGCGCCACAATTCAGCAGGCGGAATAAAAATGGAACCAACCGCCAGGCTGAGAAGCAGGGTGATGAGAAGAAAGAGGAAAGAGGAAAGATAAGGTGAACGGCGCATGGGAATGTAGGCGGGCAAACAAGTCCACAAGGACACAGATGTATCCGTGTTTACTTGTGGACTTGTAACTTATTTACTCAAAAAGACCGGGTCTCAACAACTTCGCCAGCGCTTCCAAACCATCCACCAAACGCGGACCGGGGCGGCTGAGTAAATTATCATCGAAGGGCAAAACCTGTCCGCTCTTTACGGCGCTCAGATTTTCCCAGCCGGGGCGTGCAGCAACCGCTTCCGCTGTGACACCAAAAGCAGAATCACCAAGGACAATAAACATCGGGTCAGCGGCAACCACCTGCTCCAAACTTAATTGGGGATAGCCTTCAATGTCTGATGCAATGTTATAGCCACCGGCACGCTCAATTAATAAATTGATAAATGTACCGCTGCCTGCTGTGTATGGTTTGGCCGGATCGGTGCCATCCAATTCATAGAAGACACTAATGCGAGAACTAAGCGGCAATATCTTTTCATCCACTGCGGCGACGCGGGCCTTAAGTGAATCGGTCAACTTGGTTGGGTCCTGTCCGGTCAACTGGGCGACGATCTCAAGGTTGGTATACATTTCTTCCAATGTGTTTGGGTTCTTCAAATAGTAAACAGTCAACCCCAAATCTTCGAGCGCCTTCACCTGTTCGGCTGTGTTGATCTCCGCGGCGAGAATTAGATCAGGCTTTAAGGAAACGATCAACTCAGTGTTTAAGCCTGCATAGGTATCGCCAATATCGGCAACATCCAGGGCCTCAGCCGGATAGTCGCTATAGGCGTCACGGCCGATAACCTGGGCTCCTGCACCAACTGCAAAGAGGATTTCTGTATTGGATGGAGCCAATGAGATGATGCGCTGCGCCGCGCCATTCATAACGACAGGCCTGCCCAGCCCATCTGTGAGTGTGATCGCCGCTGAAACAGGAGCTTCGGTGGCGGGGGCACATCCGGCAATGAAGAGTGCCAGCAATAAAGTCAAAAGTAAAGTTTTGCGAAACATTTTACATCTCCAGTTTTGTATAAAAAAAATTATCTACTACACAAGAAAACCCTAAAGGTCTCCTCTGCTTTCATAAAACCCTGATGGATGTACAAAAAGACCTTTAGGGTTTTACAAGCAGCCAAACAAGAATCAAAATCCCCAGCCGATGACTGGGGAGGGGGAGAGGCAATCCGTGCAAGCCGTCATCCACCTCCTTTTGCGAGAGTGTGGCGAACCGACCAGAGCGGGCGACCTGACTTGGTTAGTTACTTAACTAACTTCACAGTTGCGCGACAGTGCCGGAATTCCACCGGCTTCGCCGCTTGCTGACCGTTATTACTATTTTTTATTTTACCACTGAGTGCGCCGCGATTTTTTTTATCAGTCCGCGAAAGATAAAAATATGAACAGGGTATAGCAGGACCCAATATAAAAATCCGCTCAGGCCGTGCGGAGTGAAGTAAACCGTTTGCATTAATCGCGTGCCTTGTGCGCGTTTTTCCACGCGCCATTCCATCCAGCCTTCGCCGGGGGCTTTGAGCTGCGAATGCAAAAGAAGTAATTTTTCAGGCTCGATCGCATCCACCTGATAATAATCATAGCCGGCATTGGGACTGAATTTTCTAATGCCAAAAAAGCCGCGCAGTTTCCACAACCAGTTTGCGTAAGGCCAGTTTTTTTTGTTGCCCATGTTTGTAATTACATCGAAAACTTTTTTGATGTCGGCATTTATTTGTGTCTCGCGATGGTCGATAAAAAAGCCTTCATGTTTGAGTGTTAAAAAGACTTCGGAAGTCTTTAACGACGCGATTGGTTGTGTTGTCTGCGGGCAGACTTCCGAAGTCGGAGTCTGATTCTGACTCCCAAACGCGTTCGATCTTAAGCGGATGTAAACGAGTCAGGGCTTCCTTTGTAGCTGATTCAAAATCGACGAGATTTACTTCGGGATAGATCTTGCGCGCAGTGTCGTGGATGACCACGCTGTCACTCGATAATCCGCCGACCAGCGCATACGCGATCGGACGCGGCACCGGCGTGGTGAGGCCAATGCCGAAAGCCATGAACCAAACAGGGACATACGGCAGGAGCAGGAAACTGCGTTTATGTCCGCGAATGCGCGCATAATACAGCATGAGATCTTTATAGGTTGAAATATCAGGGCCGCCGATCTCGAAGACCTGACCCTGCCCATCATGATTACTCAATGCGGCCAGCAGATAATCGATCACGTTTTGAGTCGCAATCGGCTGTGACTTACTTTTGACCCAGACCGGCGCTGGAATGACCGGGAACAACTCGGTCATAAAGCGGATCATCTCAAAGGAGATGCTGCCGGAGCCAACCACTACGCCCGCGCGAAATTCAGTGACGGGCACACTTCCCTGCCGCAGGGTTGCGCCGGTTTCAATTCGTGAGCGCATGTGCGGCGCGATGTGCTGTTCTTCATCTGCGAGCCCGCCCAGATAAATAATATGACTCACTCCGGCGGCTTCGGCAACTTGTACAAAATTTCGGGCAGCGTCCAATTCGCGCTCTGTATAGCCATGTCCGCTGGACATGTTGTGGATCAGGTAATAGGCGGTGTGTACGCCTTCGAGGGCAGGCTTAAGCGTAGCCGGCTTCATCACATCGCCTTCGGTCATCTCCACCTGCGAAAACCAGCGGCGACTTTTAAGGCGCTGAGGTTGTCTTGCAAGGGCGCAGACCGGATACCCTCGTTCCAATAACTGCGGAATTAATCTACTGGCAATGTAGCCGGTTGCTCCAGTGACGAGAATTCGTTTCGATGATGTCATTACCTGTACCATTCCTTAACCACGCTGTAAAAATTAACTAGACACCCGGCACTTTGCTTTTTGGATGCTCGCGAAGCGAAACGCAGATTTTTCAAAGGCCATGAGCAAAAAAGGTTTTTTATCAGCGTTTTCAGCGTTCATCTGCGTTCTAATTTTAAAACTATCAGGTTGCCAGAAATTAATAACCCGGTCTATGGACACGTGGATAATTCCGGAAAAAATTGCTGCCCATATTGCTCAAGCATATTGCTTTCATCCCTGGGAAAGACGAGCATCATGGTCAACACCCGTGATTTGTTCAAGGTCTGCGCCCAAAATCGAATGTCGTATTTTATATTTTCTTCAATGGCTTCAAACTCGTAAAGCAGGAAATCGTCTTTAGCGCAGGATTTTACAAGCAGAGATTGATCATATTCCGTGAACATGGTCTGCACGCTGTCATCATTAAAATACCAGCCAATGTCCTGTGTGCCGCCTTCATCACAAAACAACAGGATCGAGACATCAGAAATTGCAGAAACGCTTCTATGCGTCCATGACACATAGGCTTTAAATTCTTCCACCGTGTAACTGCGCTGCCAGTCTGTTTCTGAAAACAATTCTTTTCCAAAGTTCAGCACATATTCAATATCAGCCTGCGCCGGCTGAAAAGAATCGCAGCCGCTCCCCGGTTGTGACGCGGAAGGTTGGGCACTGCAAGCGCTCAAAAAAAGAACGAAAGCCAAAACATAAAACTTATTCATTGGAATATTCCTCACAATCGATTTAAAACTTAATGCGTTCCACTTTGAATGGCGTTTCATCCGGGTTGATCATTTCGTCAAATTCGCGCGCGGCGAGATGACCATTGAAGATGGCTTGCGCGATGATGTTTGGAGCTTCGGCATCACCGATCAGGCGCAGGGATTTAAGTTTACCTTCAGCCAGCGCGGGTTTGAGTTCGTGATATAGCGCGTCGTTGGGGATTCTATCGGTGACCATGACGATGGCGTCGCAGTCGAGAGTCGACTCAGCGGAGGTGATGACGTTCGTGACTGTGGCAGTTGTCGGGGTGTGAGATGCGATGATGTGATCCGCAAGGAGAGTCACTTTCAGGTTGTGTAAACGCTTGAGGATGCGTTCCTGCTCAAGGGTGAATTGAGTCCAATAGGAAATGGTGGGAGCGGGCGTTATCAATGTAACTTCGCAATTGTTTTGCGCGAGCAACTCAGCGAGGACGCCGCCCATGTAGTAGTGATCGTCGTCGTAGACTAGAATTTTTTGAGGGCGGGCGGCTTGCCGCCAGTTAATCAACTGCAAGTTGTTTGGGTCCATCAGATCATCGGGCGTGAAGATTTTTGCACTGCCCGGCACGGGACGTGAAATGTTGCGCCCAACACCATCGCGGCGCCAGGTGGAACCAGTGGCGATGATGACATGCGGCGCTTCGGTTTCGAGGATGTCTTTGGCGGTCATTGGGCTGGAGCGATAAAAGATGTTTGAAATTTTTTCGATCTGCGTGATGCGCCAGTCTATCACGCGCCGCCATTCGCTTAAATTTGGCAGTGCGGATTCGAGAGTCACACGTCCGCCGGCTTCGCGTTTTGCATCGGTGAGCACCACATGATATCCGCGTTGACCGAGTGCGCGCGCGGCTTCCAACCCGGCAGGGCCGGCGCCAACGATCAGAATTTCATCATCTGATTTTTTGGGCACGATGATCTCAGGGCGCCAGCCGCGCCGCCATTCTTCGCCCATGGTTGGGTTTTGTGTACAGCGGATGGGGACGAAGCGCGTATCGCCAGTGACGCAAATATTGCAGCCAATGCATTCGCGGATATCTTCGTTGCGGCCTTCTTTGATTTTGTTTGGCAAAAATGGATCTGCGATGCTCGGGCGTGCCGCGCCGATCAAGTCCATGATTCCGCGCTCGATGGCTGAGGCCATTGAATCAGGCGATGTGTAACGGCCAACGCCAACGACCGGTTTGGTGGTGAGTTTCTTAACGAAGGAAATATATTTTTCCTGATTGCCTTCTTTTTCAAAACGCGAGGTTGTTGAATCGTTCGACCAGTTGCTGACGTTAACATCCCACAGGTCAGGAAGTTCGGCGAGCATAGCAACGATGTCGTGACCTTCACCGTCAAATTGCATTCCGTCTTTGCCGAGTAATTCATCCACAGCAAAGCGGACAGCCACAGCGCAGGTATCGCCCACTGCTTCCTTTGTGTCTTCGATCAGTTCACGGAAGAAGCGCACGCGGTTTTCAAGTGAGCCGCCGTATTCATCGCTGCGGTCGTTATCTTTTGAAAGCAGATGAAACGCCAGTGACAGATTATGCGCGGCATAACAATAGATGATATTGAATCCCGCC
The DNA here is from genome assembly GCF_016717045.1 of Candidatus Villigracilis proximus. NCBI lineage: Bacteria > Bacillati > Chloroflexota > Anaerolineae > Anaerolineales > Candidatus Villigracilaceae > Candidatus Villigracilis > Candidatus Villigracilis proximus. The sequence continues at coordinate 80,631 of NZ_JADJUO010000010.1, forward strand.
CGTTTGGCGCGGACTGCTGCGTTACGATGCCACTTGCGGATCTGCTTGAGGTCATCTTTTGTTGCGGCGCGTGATTGACCGGGTTCATAGCCGCTGCCGCCGACAAGTCCCTGCGAACGGGGGGCAAAAGGCGCCGCGCGTGAATATAGATTTGCGGCGTCGTATCCGTTATAGGTTAATTCAATGCCGGCCAGCGCGCCGTGTTTGTGGATGGCTTCGTTCATCAATTGCCAGGCGGGAATATCGTCATCGCTCCAGATGCGTCCTTCGATGAAGGGTGAAAGATCGCTGGTGTAGTGGATCTCTGTCTCTTCGGTGCAGACCACGCCCCAGCCGCCTTCGGCTTTCATGCCGCGCATGGCGGCCATGCCTTGCGGCATCCGATGGCCAAATCCGTTGCAGTGCGGCACCTGATAAAAACGATTCGGAGCGGTGACAGGTCCGATCTTGATCGGTTGAAATAAGATGTCATAACGAGAAGTCATGATAGATTCCTTTTTAGAAAGATAGACCCAAGAGACTGTTTAGTAACTTCACCACTAAGCCACAAAGGCACCAAGACACTAATTTTTTTGAGTCTCACCTGCACCAACCGCAGCGCGGTACAAGTATTGTGACCAAAAAAACCGGCTTATTAAACGTCCGCTTAAGGTCTGGTTGATTATGGACAGATCATGTAATCTGGAAAAAGCATGGATGAATACTCATCCATTAGCGATTCAGAATCAAGCGGAAAAACAACCATAGTGGAGATCACACGTGTATCTGTATCACTCTCAACCCAGTATTTAATACCATATTCAAAGCCAAAATTTTGCGCCTCGAATTCATACAATCGCAAGCCATCATCGGTTTTACATTCATCAATGAGATTATAGCTCTCGTAATTTTGAAAAATGGCTTTCCAATTTTCATCGCTGTAATATCGATTCAGATCAGGCTCTTCATAACCACATGGAAAGATCAGCGCCTCAAGATAAACAATCGCGCCTTCCGGATTATTCAGCCAGGTCACCGAAACACGATTCTCTGCAATCGCGTAACTTTGTTCCCATTCCAATTCATCAAAAGCACCTTCTGTATAAGAAAGTGCGCGGTCAATATCTTTTTGCACCGGCTCGGAGGAAATACAAACAGGAGTAACTGTAGGCAGAGGCCTGTCGGTTGGTCTAACGATTGGCGTATTGACCGGCAGCGGCGTAAAGGTCGCAGGAATGACGTCAGGCTTTTTACTGCATGAAGAAACAATAATCGCAATGGCTAGGAATATATATATTTTTTTCATATCTACCCGGTGTATAAAGTGAAATTATTAGACGCGAGTATAGCACGCGAAAAAGAATTTGCCCGACCTTATCAGCCGGGCAAATGAATGATTTAAATTCGGACAGGCCCACCTGCAGACTCGCGCTTCTTTCCGCGCCCATGCCTGCTTCCGTCATTCGGGAAGTTTATCTGCCGCTGATGCAGTTCTCAAACATGTTTATGCTTTTATTCCTGAAAACATCCTGACCCAAAAATCGGACTTAAAGACGATCTGTTCACCGCATCCCTGCGCTCTCTTTAAATCTGCTTTTATTTTTTCAATACCGGCCTGATATACAACTTCGTCCAGCAAAGCCAGTTGAGATGTGGCGCTCTGTTTAAGAAAAGGTTCATTCAGAACATTTTCCCCGGTATGAATATTCAAAACATGTTCCACATTCTGTTGTTGAACGTCCTGAAACCCGGTCTGCTTCATCAAAGCCTTGACCCTGTCACCGGATGGGTAACGCAGAAGATCGGTCTCGTAAACGGTTTCAAAATAATCATAGACATACCAATTACCATCGGCGCTATGCGGATCGTGGCCAATGACCGCCAATGTGCCGCCCGGCTTCAACACACGGAAGGCTTCGCAAATGAATGCGGCATGATCTTCAAAGTGGTGAATCGCGTCCACACAGTAGAGCAGGTCAAAGGTCGCAGTTTGATACGGGAGGTGGGTCGCTGTGCCGCGAGTCAACTTGAGAGGCGCAGGTTGATTGCGAGCCCGGGCGATCATCCCCGCTGAAAAATCCATGCCGTAGAGTTGCGGCGTCACCTGATGCAGCAGGTTCAACCAAAAGCCCGTGCCGCTTCCCACCTCCAGAATGGTTTTTGCTTTGATCTGACGGACAAGATTAAGCAGTGCATCCCCGCGCTCCCAATGTTGGGAGGACGGGTAGCGCTGATCGTAGTCATTTGAAATTACATCGTAATTAAGATAAGGTTGTGTCATTCTATTTGGAAATCCCCACTCGATTATTTCTTACGCACGCGGATTATCCTTCATCCTCGTTGCCAGTTCACGCAATTGCACAGGACTGATCGGTTTCAAGAGGACGATGTCTGCCAGATCCTGCAAAGCCTCCGATTGGCGTTCATCCGCGGTGGTTAAAATGACGCGCGTTTTTGCCATGCGCGCATCGGCTCTCACATACTTAAGCAATTCATGCCCTGAAACATTGGGCAAATGCAGATCCAAAATGATCAAATCCGGTACGATCTCACCCAGTCGTTTCAGGGCAGCCTTTCCATCTGTGATTGCCTCAATTTCAAACTCTGTTTGCAGGGTTAAAGAAAATATCTGGCTGAGTTTGTCGTTATCTTCGATGACCAAAGCTAATGGTTTTGTCATGAAATTTTCTCCTGATTTTCAATGATCGGCAGCAGCACAGTGAACGTACTTCCCTGCCCAACTTCACTTTCGAGGGTGATCTGTCCACCCATTAATTCCACCAATTGTCTGGCAATGGATAAGCCCAATCCCGTACCGCCATGGTCGCTCGCCAGTGAAGCATCCACCTGACGGAAAGGATCGAAGATATAAGCCCTGGCATCCTCGGGAATGCCGATGCCGGTATCCCCAACCTGCATGACCCAATGCTCCGGATCGGGCTTAAAGAAATTCAGGCGGACTTCGCCCTGATCTGTAAATTTAATGGCATTGCCGATCAGATTGGTCAATACCTGCCGCAAACGTTGTTCATCGCCGATAAAGGTCTCAGGCAGATCAAGGGCAATGTAGGTGATGATCGATAGTCCCTTCTTATTTGCCAGCACCTCCATGTTTGCATTAACTTTTTCAAACATATCGCTAAACAGGAAGCGGCTCAATCGCAGCTGGATCGTATTGGATTCGACCTTTGCCTCGTCAAGCAGTTCATTCACCATATCGGTCAAATAATGCGCGCTCTCTATGATTTGCGCTGTGGCATGTTTTTGTCTTTCACCCAGCGAACCGAATGTATCATCATAAAGCAATTCGGCAAACCCCACAATCCCGCCCAATGGTGTGCGCAATTCGTGGCTTACCTTGGCAAGCAAATGACTTTTGGCGCGGCTGCTTTCAAGCGCCTGATCGCGGGCGATGGCAAGCACTTTTTCAGCCAGCTTTTGCGCGGTGATATTACGCAGCACCACGACACGACCGACAAACTGTCCACGCCGATCATGTAATTGTGAAATACGCATTTCATACCAATCTTGAAGATCATCTTCACCAACTGTGATCTCTTCCAATGCATTACGTGTATCGCGATAACGCTCCACCAAATGCGGCCACTGAGCCAGAACATCTCCTACCGCGCGCCCAACCGCCTGAGAAACTGAAAAACCAAACAGGCGTTCCGCAGCCGGGTTCATATCTGTAATGCGTTCCTGCGCATCAAGCACTAAAATACTGTCGCTCATGCCTTCGATCACCACCTCACGCGCGATGGACATTAAATTAAGGAACTGAAAACGGAATAGAGACCAACCCAACGCCAGCCCGCTGATTGAAAAAGCAAAGTGGGTCGGGTCGATCTTTATAAACCCTAAAATATAGGAAACGCTCGCCGCCAAAGGCGCAACAACGCTGATCAATAATGCCCAGGCCTGCTGACGATAAAGCTTTGCCGAATTGCTCAACGCCCAATGGACGATCAGCGCCATGCTGATTCCGATCAAAAGATAGGAGTAGATCAGGCTCGCCCAATTGATCGTGCCAAACTCAAAAAACACCAGCGCATTCGGCAGAGTTCTATCAACATAAATGCGCGTCCAGTACAAATGATGCAATTCATTCGTGAAAAGAATTATCGTAAAAATAAGCTCGGGGAGAAACAAAACCCAAATCAGGGTGCGAGTCAGCCACCTTTCACGCTGGGTATATTGCAAAACAAAAATAAGCAGTACAGGGCCTAAAAAGTTAATGACAAGCAACAAGAACTTCATCGCCCAGGTTGCAGGGGTAATATGATCCCCAACGAGATACAACACAACCTGCCCTACGCCCCACCAGGTAATGACAAAGATCAACGCAGTAAAAGCCTTTGCGCCCTGCACAGCACGATGCCGCCAGGCATAAACAGCCAGCGTGGACGTGATCAGAGGCGGGATAAGAAGTAAAACAAAATATGCCGAAAAGAGCGCGTTCATGTGCTGCGTGACTCCCTTTGTATACAACCAAGTGAAAACAGGAAAGAGTGTATGTTTGCTTCCATTTTATCCCTTCCTGCCCCAAGAGACTCACTGTTTGAGATTACACTATGATGACAATTCCACGATCTCTTTTACACGCCCCACCTGCCCATCCACCAGGCGGACTTTGATGCCATGCGGATGATTGGGCGAGCTGGTGAGAATATCCTTGACAATGCCCCGGGTCAACTTCCCTGTGCGCTGATCCTGTTTCAAGACGATTAATACTGTAATTCCGGATTTGATATTGGAGCGGGTTTGTCCGTTCATGAAAGCAATCCCTTTGCGAACAATAAAAATGACTGTACGTCATTAAAATTCGTAACCATGCCCACAGAGATCCTCACCGCGCCTGAAGACTTGCCGTCAATACACAGGCGGAAGTCGTCAATGGTGAAGCGGTCTTCGTTGCCGGGTTTGGTGAAGCAGACATCAAGTTCAACGCGCGAGATGCCGAGAGCAATCTCGCCGGCACCGGGGTTGCAGAAGCAGCCTGTCCGCAGGGAGATGTTGACCTTGTTGGCTTCGCTTTCGATAAAACGATGATCGAAAGCTTTGCCGTTCTTATCGTAAAATTGACAGTCACCGCGCCGCCGCGCCCTTCTGTGGAGTTGGGTCCGAACAAACGTACCAACGGCTCGCCTGTGCTGTGTTTCATTTGTGTCAGATTTTGGAGCAGCCAGCCAGTGAGTGTTTTTACACGTTCGCTGATGACATCATAGCCAATGGACTCAATGTGTTTGAGCCCGATTTCAATGGCGGGGATGTTAAGGTAATCAAGTGTGCCATCTTCAAAAGCGGCGGCGCCATCGGCGAGATAATATTTATCACCCTGCACCGATGCGACTGTGATCGTGCCGCCCGCGAACCACGGACGATGCAATTTTGCCAGCGCAGATTTACGCGCGATCAATGCTCCAAGGCCGGTTGGGTAGCCGAATATTTTATAAAATGAGACGGGTACAAAATCAGGTTTGACTTGGCTCAAGTCCAGTTTGTTGGTGGGGACATAGGCGGCGGCATCGAGTAACACGTCCCAGCCGTGGGCGTGAGCTTGCTCGATCCACTCCAGCGGATGTTTGACCGAGGAGAAGTTTGACTGGGCGGGAAATGCAAAAAGGTTGTGCCCGCTTTTCGAAGGCTGGGCCAGCTCAAGGTTAAGTTGCGATTCGTCGACGCGCATTTCCGGGAGCATGACCGGGATGTAGGTCACGTTTGCGCCGCGGGCGTGGGCAAATTCCCGAATCCCATTTACAGAATTGTGGTTATCAAAAGTTAACAAGTAACGCCCATTTGAAAATGGATAGGATTCGCCGATCAGTTTTAACGCGCCGCTGGCGTTGGCGGTGAAGATGGCAAGATATTCATCCGGGTCGGCGTTGAAAAATTTTAGAATATATTCGCGCGTGCTTTCAACTGCTTCGGTGGCTGCGAGCGAAGTCGGGTTGGATGAGTGCGGGTTGCCAAAAACATTTTCGTGCAAAAGTTGATGATGTTTTTGGATTTGCGATTCGGCATAAATGCCGCCGCCGGTGTAATCAAGATAAATATGTTCGCCGCGATCAAGGCGCGAGTAATCTTTTTTGCGCAGCGCATCGATCGATTCGGTTTTTTCATAGGTGGGATATTGTTTGAGGAAGGTTTCAAATTCATTAGTTGTCATGGAAGAATCTCCTGATTGCATCCTAAGCGGAATGATGAGTTTATTTCGAGGAATGAAGGATGTTTTTATAAAAATAAAACTTGTCCTTCGACTGCGCCGCATAAAAAAAACAAGATCATGCGGCTCCGCTCAGGATATGGATTTATTTTTATACTTTCACCGGGTTGCTTAACTTTCCCAACCCTTCAATTTCAACATCCACGATATCGCCGTTCTTTAACTCGCCCACGCCGGCGGGTGTGCCGGTGAAAATAATATCGCCGGGTTCGAGCGTCATGACGGATGAAATATAAGCGATCAATGTACTGACATTGAAAACCATATCGCGTGTGGATGCCATCTGACGCATTTGCCCATTCACGCGGCAGGTGACCACCGCATCAGACGCATCGAACTCGGTATCGATCCACGGGCCGAAGGAGCAAAATGTATCAAAGCCTTTGGCGCGTGTCCATTGGCCGTCTGCTTTTTGCAGGTCTCGCGCGGTGATGTCGTTGCCGATGGTGTAACCGAAAATATATTCCTTGGCGGTTTCCGGTGTGATGTTTCGTCCGCGTTTGCCAATGACCACGACCAACTCCGCTTCATGCTCGACCTGATTCGACTGCGGTGGTAAAATAATATTTTTGTTGTTTGAAATGATCGAAGAAGACGGCTTCAAAAAAATAAGCGGCACTTTGGGCACTTCGTTGCCAAGTTCGCGGGCGTGATCCACATAATTGCGTCCCACGCATAAGATCTTGGTTGGCAGACAGGGCGCAGCGAGTTTCACCTCTGCGATGGGTGTTTTGGCTTCACGCCTGCGGTATTCGCCGAAAATGTCACCTTGAATTTCGCCGATTTTGTCATCCAACATCCAGCCGTATTTGACTGCGTCGCCATTGATTTGATAACGAACAATTTTCATAATTCTCCATGCACAGGATATAAAAGAAAATGCAGGACGAAACGGGTTCGCCCTGCATCTATTATATAATACCCACGGTCACAAATTGCGCTTTCCCCTTTCTAAAAGAGCGCAATTTGTGACCGGGTGCGGTATACAAGCCAATGACAATTTATCGGTTGGTTGATGGGGGTTTGGGTAATTGCGGAATGATCCAGTTGATCAAAGCCTGCGGCGAGCGGGTTTGAATATAGATCTTGCCGGGGCCGGTCAATTCGATCACGAACCCTTCGCCGCTGAACAACGTGGATTTTAATCCGCCAATCGGTTTGGGCTGCACGCTCATCGTGCCATCAAACGCGACCAGATGGGAAGTATCCACAACGTATTTTTCACCGGCTGTCAGCGTTTTCTCATAGATCGCGCCGTAGGATGAAACCAGCAGGGTGCCGGTGCCTGTGGCTTCCAACATGGCAACCCCTTCAGCCGACATCAAAGCCTTAACACTGAGTTTGGTGCTCAACTCAACCGTTGACTCAGAAGCCATATAGGAACCAGACTGCACCATCAACTTCTCACCGCTCATTTCGATCACTGCAATATCACCGGGCAATTCGGGGGCGAGGGTTACTTCTCCGCCAGTAGCGGGTGCAACAAAGAAGTTCTGAAAGAATGATTCGCCGCCGAGCACGGAACGTCCGAGCGACTTAAGCAATCCGCCTTCGGCTTTGGTTTCGATCTGCACACCGCCAGACATGCTGACCATCGCGCCTGCTTCCGCGCGGATACGTTCATTGGGTGTCAACTTCGCAATCGCGAGTGAGTAGGACGGGCGGTGTATAACTTCAATATCCATGGGTGAAACTCCTTGTTTGGTCTTTATGAAAATTCAAAAGCTTTTATTTAACCAATTTTATTTCACTTTGATCCACACCAGCTAACAACTCAATTACAGTTTTGTGAAAAATCGGATGAACAAGATCAGGCGCAATCTCTGCGAGAGGCACAAGCACAAAGGCGCGCTCCTGCAAACGTAGGTGCGGAATCACGAGCTGCGGCGTGTCGAGTTTCACATCATCAAAAAACAGAATATCAATATCGATCAGGCGCGGTCCGTTTTGAAAAGTAGGCACACGCCCGAGCGCGGATTCCAATCGCTTCAAATGCGCCAGCAGCGCCTCAGGCTTGAGATAGGTTTCAACCTGCACCACCTGATTTAAAAATGCAGCCTGATCGGTAAAGCCCCAAGGCGGGGTTTCATAGATATGCGATCTTTTCTTCACGCTCATTTGCGGTGTGAGATTATCAACAGCCGTCTTCAAATTGGAAAGACGGTTTCCCATGTTCGTGCCCAGCGCGAGATAAACAATATATTCCATACACTATCCGTTAACAGCGTGCTCATCAAAATGCTCAACCATGTCCGCAGCGAGCCACTCTTCAATATCGCGGTTTGAAAAGGCATCATCAGGCAGGCCCTGCACGAGCCGGACCATATCCTGTCTTTTCATTTCAAACTGCTTTTGCACTTCTTCATCAGAAAGTTTTGCATACTTCGCGATCACATCTGCATTGAATGCATCCGTGTTTACATCTTCCCATTTGAAATGCGGGTCACTCATGATCCCTTCAATAATACGAGCGCCCATTCCCCACCACTCAATTACATGGCCCAGAATTTCACGAAAATTCTCCACGCCCTGTTTTTTCAAAAAAGCATTCTTATCTTCAACGCTGGAGAAATCCTCAATATATGTACTCCATTCATTCTCCAGGGTATCCAGAGTCAAAAAGCGGCTCAACGCAACAAGATGCTCGCGCGCATGGTGGATAAATACCCCATTGACCCAGCCCCGCACCCGCCGATTCTCCCACGCCGCTTCATTCATAGACCGTAAATCTGCCGCGGCTTTCTGACGCGTTTTCTCAAAATGGGACAGGAACTCCGTCTCATCCCAATCTTTATATTTTTCAATGGCCGCTGCATTGAATACATCAAAATCATATTTCTTGCGTTCATATTCGCGCTCTTCCGCAATCGCAAGAATGACGGGCATGGCCTCTTCCCACCAGCACAAAATATGCGCCAGCATGTCGCGAAACCGTTCATAACCCTGTCCATTCACACGCTTTTGACCCACATCCACAGGCAGACGGTTAAAGCGCTCAATATAAGTTGCCCACTCGGTTTCTAAAAAATTAAGCGTACGTTGTTTAAAGTTTTGCATGGGATTCTCCATAAGGTAATTTTATAAACCCCAACAGCAAGCTGTTGGACTCCAGAGTTAATTTTCAGTCAAAGACACCACTTCCGCATTGTTCAAAGCGTGATGTAGATCCGCGCTCTTGAGAATGACCGCCGTATTCCGCATCCCCGACCCAATGGACACTTCCTCCTCCCGCATCACGCTCGCATCAAGCTTAACCGTAAGCGGATTCAGCAATCCGAACGGCCCCACCGTCCCGATGCGATATCCCGTCACCGCCAACACTTCATCTTCCGTTGCCATCGTAATTCGTGAACGGCCAAGATGTTTGCGCAGCAGCTTCCATGAAATTTGGGCAGACCCAGCCACCAGAACCATTATAAATTCATCTTCCGCAATTCGAAACAACATACTACGCCCGATTTGCGAAGCCCGCTGACCTCGATCACTCGCCGCCTGCTCAAACGAATGGACAGGGTTTTCGTGCCGGAATATTCTATGCGGAACACCGAGTTCTTCCAACGCAATACTGATCGGGGGAATATCCATTTTTATCTACCTGTAATTTTCCGTGGTCATATGTCATCCCTTCGGGATTTGAAAACACACATACTATTTTCTATAATTCATCATCATCATTCATGATTGATCATTCACATGTCATTCAAGTCACTCATCATCATTCATCATTCATCATTCACTTCGTTTTTCTTTATAATCACACAACTTAATGATCGGACATTGCGGGCAGTTTGGTTTGCGCGCACCGCAGATCTCGCGCCCGAGGCGGATGATGTTTAAGTGCGCAGCGTAATAGGTTTCGGGTGGGAAGATGGATTCAAGATATGGGTGCGCCTGTTCTACATTCATTTTTTCGGGGCGCAGGCCGATACGTCCGCTGACGCGGTAGATATGCGTATCTACGGGGAAGGCGGGCATGTTGAGTGAAAAACATAAAACAATGGCGGCGGTCTTGGGACCAACACCGTTAAATTTTGTCAGCCAGGCGCGCGCTTCTTCGACAGGCAATTCTGCTAAAAACTCCAGATCAAGCACGCCGCGTTCTTCGGTGATGGCTAGCAGCACTTGTTGTATGCGCGGACCTTTTTGATTCGCGAGTCCGGCGGGGCGAATCGCATCCATCACATCTTCGGCTTTGGCATCACGCACGGCTTCCCAGCTTGGGAATTTTGCGCGCAGGGCGTCAAATCCACGGTCACGGTTGACGTCATTTGTGTTTTGCGAAAGGATGGTTGAAACGAGTTCATCGATGGCCGGCAGTGGAGTGCGCCAAATGGGTTCGCCGAAGGCTTCAAAAATGTTTCGTGAATTTTGATCGCGCGTTCTTTTAGGTTTTCATAATGTTTTATTTGCCCATTGTAGCGTATTCCCAATAACCGCAACAGACTTTATCAAATGCAAGCTGTTTTGATCTCAGAATACCGAGAATATCAATTTCGCCCAGTTGAATTAACTGCGCGAAAAAAATTAACGAAATTGATTTTAAGGAAAATCTACACCAGTTTAAAAACAGGCTGCGACTTGCCGGTCACATAGCCGCTGTGATTCTTAAGTTGTTTGGTTGGGCCAAACGCCGCGAGTGATTGCAGCTGTGTTTCGTTTAAGGCTTTTAGTTGACGCAGAATTTCAAGGGTGACGGCGGGGCGTACGCGCGGCGCGGATTCCAACTCGTCATTCATGCGGGCTGCGTCACCGTCGGTTACTTTAAAGGCAATGCCCACGCCGTTCTCGCCGCATACGCCCGGCATTAAGCCGATGATCTGAAAGCCTTCAGCGCCGCGTTTGGTGACGATCTTGCCCGCACCAACTTTCATCAACTCACAATCAAATTCGCCATCATTGCTGATCATTTCAGGATGTGCGATCATGGCAGATGTGATCTTGCGGCAGGCCGTTGCGCGCGATTCACTTAATCCACGCGGATCACACAGACGCGCCATACCCAATGCTGCATTTAAGAGCGGCACGGCAAAATTCGGCGCTGAACAGCCATCGACACCAAGCTCCACTTTATCTTTTTCAACTCCGCACATTTCAGAGAAAGTGGCGAGAATGTCTTTTTGAACGGGGTGGGAAAGATCAAGGTAATTATCCAGCGGCAGGCCGCGCATTTTTGCGTGTGCCAACATGGCGGTATGTTTGCCGGAACAGTTATTGAAATTTGGCGTGGGCGTTATATTTTGCTGAATGACCATGCGCAGCTTGGATGCGTCGCCGGGCAAATGTGCGCCGCATTGCAGGTCACTTTCCTGAATGCCAACTTTTTCCTGCATGGCTTTAACCGTATCCAGATGGATCTGGGCGGTCTCATGTGAAGAACAAGCCAGGGAAAGTTCGCTTTGGGTGAAATTAAAATGCTCCACGCCGCCGCGCTCTACAAAGGGCAGCACCTGGAACGGCTTGGCAGATGAACGCAAAAAGGCGACCCCATAAGGGTCGCCATAGGAATGCAGGAGTTTACCGTTTGAATCCACAATGGCGATGGAACCAAAGTGCGTTGATTCCACGACATGGCCGCGCGTCAACTCAAGAATGGGTTGAAGCACGTTCATTTAATCCTCGCTTGTCTGGCTGGGCGAATGATTCTGGCGCACGTTGTAATGCAGCAAGCCATAGCGCAAACGCTGAGCGAATTGTTTTTGACGCGCTGCCGGAGCTTTGAACCATGTCAATAGTGCAGTGACCAGTTTCTCGGTCGCCGCTGGATTCGGTTTTTTCGTCGTGACTTTATCCAACTTATCGTGGACATGCTTCAAAAAATCATGCTGAGTCTTAACGATGTTGGCTGTCACCACACCGCCGCGGCTGCTAATGATCGTGTAACCTTTATATTCGGCACTGAGCAAAAGATCGAGCGCAGAAAGCCAGGCTGAAAGATTTGAGCCTGCGAGAAAGGGCGGTTGATTTTTTAATACGGCGTCGCCTACGAATACGATCTTTTCTTCAGGAAGGCGCACCCAAATGGAGCCATTGGTCGGGCCGGCGTGATGCTCAAGGATCACAGGCGAATCGCTCCAATATAAATTCATTTGATCTGAGAAGGAAATTTCAGGAGGAGACCAGCGCACACTACCCAGGCCGGAAATTGATTCCCAATCTGAACCTGTTTCTTCGCCCTGTGCTTTAAATGTGCTGGGACGGGTGCGGAACGTGTCGGCGGTTTTTTCGTGCGCGATCACGGTGCAATCCATGGCGCGCGCGCCAAGTGTGCGGTCTGGATGCGCATCGAGATTGACGAGTGCACGTTCCATACCGCCGCCAAGATTCATCAACGCGGCACGCCATGAACGCGCATCTTCTGGAGAGGGCGGCGCATCGATCTGAATCAGTCCACGCTGAGTGACGATCACCCCCAAAGTTACACCGGGGAATTGGTCTTCGATCTGAATGTTTTTTGTTATTTCCTGCATACTGCTCCTGGACATGAAAAATGATATGTTTCTGGTGTTTGCTGCATAAAAACCAAAACTGGAATATTGATCTTTAACTCGTAAATTTTCCCGGGGAATTTTGGCGGTTTATGCGGTACTCGATATATACAGTAAACATCAAGCAGTAATGATCTAATTTTTTGCCGCTTGATGAAAATCGCTATAATAATTATTCACTCGGCTTTAGGGTTAATCTGCCGGTCTGGCGCTTGAGTTGACCTGTGGCTTTCTTTTGCGCAACAGGCAGGGTTAACCAGAATGTAGTTCCCTGATTCAATTCACTCTCGACCCAAATCTCACCGCCGTGTCCCAGCACCGCAAGGCGGCAAAAAGCCAGCCCAACGCCCAATCCGCCGGGACGTTCCTTGCCGCGCAAACGGGTGAATTTATCAAAGATACGCTCACGATCTGCAAGGGGAATTCCGGGACCATTATCGCGCACCCAAAACTTAACAAACAATCCGTCTGTAGTTTGCGCACCAATTTCCAACCGTCCCTGCACCGGAGTAAATTTGATCGCGTTCTCCAGCAGATTGATCAATATGCGATGCGCCATATCCACATCCACCCAGATCAACGGAAGCACGAGCGTGGATTTATTTTCAATACGCTGCTGTCGTCCGTTTAACGCCGGCTCCACATCACGGATCGCTTCACGAATCAACGCCAGCGGATCCACCGCAGCCTGATCCACGATCTCTTTCCCTGACTCAAGCCGATTAATATCAAGCAACGAATTGACCAGACGCTGAATGCGCGCAGTTGAATTTGTGGCAATGCTCAACATGGAACGGATCGTTTCATCTTCATGAACCATGCCGCCCAGCATTTCAAGGCTGGAGACGATATTCCCCAGCGGTGAGCGCAGGTCATGATAGATCATGGCGATCATGTCATCACGCAAATCGTCGAGTTCTTTTCTTTCGGTAATATCACGCAAGATCCATTGCACAGAGTCGGTCTCTTCAAACTCCACGCGATGCGCGTGAACTTCAATGGGAGAAGTTCCACCATTCTGCTGGTGCAAAACAGACTCGTAATTACACTCATCATCGCGTCTCAATGTTTCAAAGTTCAAGCCGGTCTTATTCCACTTGACTTCGTGCAACTGGTCGATGCTCATTGAATGCAGTTGTTCGTTGCTATACCCGCTCAAAATCACCGCCTGCCGGTTCGCTTCCAACACTCTGCCTTCCCAATCTGTGATCAGAATCGGGTCCACGCTGTCTTCAAATAATTCACGATACCGCTGATGTGCTTTTTGCAAACGCTCAAAAAATTGAGCATTCTGAATCGTCGTTCCAGCAAGGCTTCCAAGCCCTGTCATCACCAAAAGTGCATCGGGATCGAAAGAACCGGAGATCGGATTCACCGCCTGCAACACACCGATGACCTTACCCTGAGATTGGATCGGAGCAATGGCGATGGAACGCATCTCGATTCCCCCGAACCTGTCCGCTTCACTATAACGAGGATCCAGGCTGACGTTTGGCACCACCAACCCGTGCCCATCACGTACCACCAAGCCCGCCAACCCCTGTCCGCCGGGAACATGTCTGCCGGGAATATTCCCCGAGTTATGTCCTGCGGCCGCGTTAAAGACCAGATCATTACTTGCATTATCGATCAATGCCAGCGCCACAGTCTCAACCTGTAAAGCCTGCATGGTTTGATTAAGTATACGGCGCCACACATCCTGTATTTCCAGGGATGTGTTGATCGCCGCCGCACCCTCTGCCAGCGCAGACATGACCCGCGCCGTCCGCTGACTCTCAGTGTACAAACGCGCATTCAAAACGGCCACGCTCGCCTGATCGGCAATGGCACGCATCAATTCCAAATGTTCCTCGGTAAAAGCATTCGGCACAGAATGAACAAGCGTCAAGACCCCCACCAACCGTTCACGCGCCATCAAGGGTACACACAGCGCAGACTTCGCGCCGCTTTTGGTGATGGAATCATCCGCCCGGCGCAGCCAACGTTCATCCTTGCTGGTATCAGGTACAAACACAGGTTTGCGATGCTGCACTACCCAGCCGGCAAGTCCGCGCTCCACCGTATCACGCAATTGTTGAGTGGTATGCTCATGGAATTGTTTTCCATAAACAATGGTTGCATCCACGGGCTTACCCGCATCGTCCATCACCACGATACTGCCGCGCTCGCCGCCCACATGTTGAATGGAGGCAAACAGCAGGCGTTGTAAAACCGTGCGAAGATCCAACGCAGTGGCAACTTCGCGGCTGACGTTGATCAATAGTTCAAGCAGGGATCGGGTGCGGTCTTCAGACATGGGCATATTTAATCATGATTTTTTAAAATTTGAACAAAATAATTCAAAGTATAGCCCCTTTGGTACAATTGCGCCATGTCACTTGATTTACCCCGCATAAAAGCCCTGTGTTTCGATGTTGACGGCACCCTTAGCGACACCGATGATCTGTACACGCAGAAAATCTCACCTTTTTTTCCGCGTTTCCTCTTTAAGAATCCAGACTACACCGCGCGCCGTCTTATCATGTGGGTTGAAGCCCCGGGTAACGCACTGCTCGGCCTCGCAGATACGCTCGGAATTGACGATGAAATGATCGCAGTTATTAACTGGCTATCCACCCACCGCAGACAATCTTCAAAAAAATTTCTGCTCGTACCCGGCGTGGACGAAATGCTCAGACAGCTTCACGGTCGATATCCCATGTCAGTGGTCAGCGCGCGAGATGAAGGCGGCACAATGGCTTTTCTTGAACAATATAACCTTCTGAAATATTTCGATGCAGTTATCACAGGTTTATCCGCCCCGCACACCAAGCCTTATCCTGACCCAATCCTGCTGGCTGCGAAAAAAATGAACATCGCTCCTGAAAACTGTCTGATGATCGGCGATACCACCGTGGATATCCGCGCGGGGAAATCCGCTGGAGCACAAACAGCGGGAGTTTTATGCGGATTCGGAGAAGAGTCTGAACTGCAAAAAATGGGCGCTGATATCATCCTAAAAGACACAACAGAATTACTGAAAATATTAGACTTTACCGGCAACTAGAAAAAAAAGACAGCCCCTAAAAAATCAAGGCTGTCTTTTCACGCCGAATATTTCTCTTCTTACATACAAGAGCCGATCATTCATACTCAAAATATTTTTTAAGATCGAGCATGTGCTTCTCAAAAAGATGCCATGTCAAAAAGGAAACCAAAATCGTACTGCCAAAGACAGAGGCGATATAAACAACATATATCTGCCAGCCTCTGTATCCATCCTTCCAGAAGAAATCCAGGAGAATGAGCGCAAAAGACATATGCAACAAATACATTGAGTAACTGTGTTTGCCAAAGAAGATCAGAATCTTATTCTGAAAAAAATTATGGATAATGGTCTTTTCACTGCTGAGCACAAGATACCCGATCAACGCAGCTGTAAAAATAGACGCGGCAGTATATCCGCCAAGTGTCAGTGGAACATTATCATAAATTGGATGCGGGATCCCGGGTAATGAAATAAAACAAAGAATCAGAAAAGCGATCAGGGAAACCAGAAAAATGGGGAGGGAAATAGTCCGCAGCCGCTCGCGCCATTCTGTAAAAGTAAACCCAATTGCAAGCAGGGCGCCAAATGCCAGTTGTTCAAAACGAGTGAATGTGTTGTAAAAAAAGAATTTTGACACAAAACCAATATCGTCCCAAAACAGCACCCCGGCAATGCGCGCCAAAATGGAAATCACGATCACCCAGATGCTCATTTTCACCAGTGTTTCCTTGCGTGAAAAATAAACAGCTGCGGGCCAAACAAGATAAAACTGTTCCTCTATGGCAAGCGACCAGGTGACAGATAGATAAAGCGTCAGCCACATGCCATCCAATAAATTTATCCAATTCTGCTGATAAAGAACAAGAAAGGGAATAACGCGCGGTATTTCAGGAACAAAGACAGGGTCAAGCCGGGGAATAAAATACAGAATAACGGCCACGCAAACAAAGTAAAGCGGAAAAATTCTCAAAGCACGCCGCATATAAAAATTCTTGAAGTAGCCTGCCTTCACCCTGGTCTTTAATAAAATTGAGGTAATTAAGAATCCAGAAAGAACAAAAAAAATATCCACACCCACCCAGCCAACCGAAGTCAGACTGGTTATAAAATGCAGCGTTCCATTGGCGGTGAAAATATCGGCCCGCTTAAATATATGCAGCGCCATAACAAGAATTACAGCAATTCCCCGCAGACCATCCAACTCTTTTGTGCGTTCATTCATCAAGGCATTATCCCATACAAAAAATAATAAACATAATTTTAGCGCAGCATAGCCAAAGCCCGGTCAGACCGCTAGATGAATCCCTGTGGAGCCAAAAAAATTAAGCCTGATATATTCAAGGACAAGCAATTCCCTTTTCAACCATTGGGGCGGATTATCAATATTAAGCAACGACCGGTTAATGAAAATGGCTTCGTCAACATTAACCCAGGCCGGATGAAACCCCAGATCTTTTTCATAGTCATCCAGTCGTTGTTGCCCAAAGCCGGCCCCCACCTGACATAAATAATAATATGATGTCATTTTGAAAACATCATATTCTGTTTCCATGGGAATATCGTATTCAATGACCGCGCCGAGACCTTCTCCAAGCAAATCAAGCAATGCGCCGCTCTCCTCTTCAATCTCACGCGCCAACGCCTGCTCATGCGACTCGCCTTTCTGCACACCACCGCGAGGAAATTTGTAATCTCCCATCACTGAAGAATGGATCATAAGCAAATCTGATCCACGCAGGATCACACCTCTTACTGCATTTCTGAAAATGGTTTTTCCCTGTATATTAATTTTCCCGCTGCGATACATCTCTGCAAGAATTTTCATGGAAATAATTTTACCGCTTTAAACAAAGAAGTTTTCCCTGTTGGGAAAACTTCTTTGTTGTGATTATTTTTTATTTTGCAGAGTCAACTTCTTCCTGCTTTTTGAATTGGCTCATATACAGGTCGTAGTAGAAGCCTTTCTTCTTGAGCAGGTCGTCATGTTTACCGCGCTCGATGATCTCGCCGCCTTTCAACACGAGGATCATATCTGCATTGCGGATGGTGGACAAACGATGTGCGATGACAAAGGATGTGCGGCTTTGAAGTAATGCGTCAAACGCTTTTTGGATGAGACGCTCGGTTCGTGTGTCCACGCTGGAAGTTGCTTCATCCAGGATGAGAATTCTCGGGTCTGCCAGAGCAGCGCGTGCGATCGAAAGCAGCTGCCTTTGTCCCTGAGAAAGACCCGAGCCGCGTTCGCCTAAAACAGTCTCATATTTTTCAGGCAATCTTGTAATGAATGAATCAGCGTTGGCGAGTTTGGCCGCGGCATAAACTTCTTCATCGGTGGCATCGGGGCGGCCAAAGCGGATGTTATCCATGACAGAGGCGCTGAAGAGGAAGGTATCCTGCAGCACGATACCGATCTGCTTGCGAAGCGACTCAGCGGTGACATCGCGCACATCCACGCCGTCAATTTTGACCGAGCCGTGCGTTACATCGTAGAAGCGCGGAAGCAAATTGATGATGGTGGTCTTTCCCGCGCCAGTGGGGCCAACGATGGCGATGGTTTGCCCGGGTTCGGCGGAGAAGGAAACTTTGTTCAAGACGGGGACGCCATCTTCATATTCATGGCTGACTTCAGTAAATTCAACTTTGCCTTTGATCTCGGTCATGGCTTTCGCGTTGACTTTATCTGTTACGGCAGGCTTTTCATCAAGGATGGTAAAGATGCGTTCCGCGCCAGCAACCGCGTTTTGAATATTCGTCCATAACACGGCGATCTGTTGGATAGGCTGATTGAAACGCTGCACATAAGCGAGGAAGGTAATCACCAATCCTAATGTGACGGCTGTGCCGAAAAGCGAGTCGCCGGTCAATAAGTACCAGCCGCCCACGCCGGTGACGATGGCAAGACCGATATAGGAAAAGGCTTCCAATGTTGGCGCCAGCGCGGAGGTGTATGCCACGGCACGCACGTTCGCATCGCGATTGGCGGCGTTGACTTCCTTGAACTGCACAATGTTTTCATCGGCGCGGTTGAAGGCTTGCACTTCACGCACGGAGGAAATGGTTTCCTGTAATTCAGCATTGACATTGCCAATTTCTTCGCGGCTCTTGCGGAAGGCTTTACGTGCCTGCCCCGAGAACCAGATGGTGGCGATAAACATCAATGGAGAAACGGCAAGAGAAAGCAAAGCAAAAGGCAGGCTGGCGGTGAGCATGTTGTAAGCCACCCAGACCAATAAAAGAATACCGCTGAACACATTAACTAGTGCAAACGAAAACGCCTGCTCAATCGCGGATGTATCATTGGTGATGCGGCTCATCAGATCACCGGCTTCGTGATCGGCGTAATAGCTCATGGAGAGTTCATGCAATTTCTCGAATACTTCCAACCGCAGTTCACGCAGAACATGTTGACCAGTCCATGCCATGACGAAGAAGGTTGCGCCTGTGAGAATGGAACCAAGCACATACAATGCGATCACGATCAGGATCAAACGGAACAAGGCTTCGATGCGTTGTTCGTTTGTGGCGCTGGCGATATCTGGTACTTCATAGCCGCCAGAGTGAAAAGCGGCGTATACGATCTGACGTGAATATGTCAGCGTGGATGGGTCTTCGGTGGTGCCAAGCCAACAGCTTGATTCTGCTTTTTGGTCTGTGGCAGTTGCGGGTGCGAGTGAAGCGAATGCGCTTCCTCCCGCAGGTACCAGGAAACAATCTGTGGCTTGTCCTGAAAGTTCAGGAGATGTGACCTGACTCCAGGTGGTGATGATGACGAAGACCACCGCGAGTACGATCATGTACCAGAAGCGGCCAAAATATCTACCGAGGCGACCGAGTGTTTCACTCAGGTTGCGCGGCTTGATGGAATCTTGATTAAGTATATTGCCGAAACGTCCGGGTCCGCCCATCATAGGTTAATGCTCCTCGCGCAAAAGCTGCGAATTATAAATTTCTGCATAGATCGGTTCTTCTTCCATTAATTGAGTATGCCTGCCCTGGGCGACGACTTCGCCTTTTTCAAGCACAAGAATTCTATCTGCGTTCATCACGGTGCTGATGCGCTGCGCGATGACGAAGGAAGTGCGTCCCTTCATGAGAGTTTCAAGCGCTTCCTGAATATGTGACTCGGTGGCGACATCCACACTGGAGGTGGAGTCATCAAGGATGAGAATGCGCGGGTTGAGCAAAAGCGCGCGCGCGATCGCCACGCGTTGTTTTTGTCCGCCGCTGAGTGTGGTGCCGCGTTCGCCGACGTGTGTGTCGTAGCCATCGGGGAAGGACATGATGAAATCATGCGCCGCTGCAGATTTTGCCGCGGACTGAATTTCTTCGAGGGTGGCTTCGGGTTTGCCGAAAGCGATATTGTCGCGAATGCTTCCGCTAAACAATGTGGTTTCCTGAAGGACAATGCCAATTTGTGAGCGGAGTGAATCGAGGGTGATGTCGCGCAGGTCGTGACCATCAATTGTGATGCTGCCTTCGCTGGGATCATAGAAGCGGGGAAGCAAATTGATGATGCTGGTCTTGCCTGAACCGGTTGCGCCGAGCAAGGCAATGGTTTCACCTGATTTGGCTTCAAAGGTCACATTCTTAAGCACGGGGTCACCGCCGCCGAAATATCGAAATGTGACGTTATTAAATTTCACGTCGCCTTTGACTGCGGGGAGGGTTTCGGCGTTGGGCTTATCAACGATATCGCTTTTCGCATCGAGAATTTCAAAGATGCGGTCAGCAGATGTGGAAGCCTGCCCGAGTTGGGTAATGATGAATCCAAGCTGCGCGATCGGGAAAAACAGATACATTAGGTAGAGTGAAAATTCCTGCCAGGCGCCGATGCTTAATGTGCCCACAATAATTTGCTTGCCGCCCACATATAAAATGGCGGCCTGACCAAGATTGGCAATTAAGAAAACCAGAGGAAACAAAAATGTGAACAAACGCGAAACCGTGATGGCTTGATTCATGGTGTCATCCACGGCAATGCGGAATTTCTTCTGCTGTTGTTTCTCGCGCGTGAAAGCCTTGATGACTTTGATGCCCGCAAGGTTTTCCTGCAGCACTGTGTTCAATGCAGAAAGTTTTTGCTGCACTTTTGCGAACAAGGGCTGGCTGATGGTTCCAAAGATCATGAACAATACCAACGCCACCGGCAGGATCGGCATGGCCGTCCATGCGAGCGAAACATTTGAAGAGAACAAAATGATGATCGTGCCGGTCAACAAAATAATGGAACCCACAAGCTGCAGCAAAGCCTGACCAATGAACAGACGAACTTTTTCCACATCATCTGTGGCGCGGATCATCAACTGGCCTGTCTGATTCTTGTCGTGATATGAAAAAGATAATTGTTGAATTTTTGCGTACAGATCATTGCGCAGGTCATACGCGACTGACTGTGAATTTTTCTCAGCCCAAAAGGCCTGCAGGAAGGCGAAGAGTCCGCGCAGCAGGGCGAAGATGATGATCGCGACAAGGGCAGTTGTCAGGGCGCGGGGAGCGTTGGTCACATCCGCTTCAAGCGTGACTTTGAGCTGGTCAACCGTGGTGGCAGAGTCGTAGCTGAGGGCTTCGAGAATCTTCGGCAGTGCCGCACTCATAAATGCGGCGGGAATTTTTTCGAGCGCCTGCAAAACCTGGTCGGCGAGATATCCGCTGGTGACGGCGTCGATCACGTTGCGGATCATGCGCGGTACAGCCAACTGTGAGAGCGTGGCAATGATCAGGAAGAGATACGGTAAGGCCGCCTGACGACCATACTTGGTCAAATAGCGGACTGCACGGCCAATCCCCTTAAAGGACGGGCGCGGACGTTTTGCGCGGGGTTGAGTTTGGGTGATGGTTGCTTGCATAGAATTCCTTTTGCGATTTACGATTTACGATTTTGGGTTTCCATTTTTTCGACTGCATGGGTAAGCAGGGTTAAGGCTTCGCTAACTTTCTCGCGTTCTTCCACACTCAAAACAAGCGCGAGATCGTCCATCCAACGGTAGCGTTCCTCGGTTCCCTGGCTGATCAGTACTTCACCTGCGGCACTTAAGGTTAATAATTTGGCGCGGCGGTCGGCGGGATCTTCAGCACGTTCGAGATACCCCGCCTGAACGAGTTTATCCACCAACTGACTGGCGGCGGCGGCGGTTACGTCAAAACGCTCACTGATCTCAGAAATGCCGCATGGACCTTTATGATGCAATTGCATGAGAATGCTGAATTGCGGCATGGAAAGGCCTGTGCTTTTGGCGAAGTGACTCCATCCACGCATGGAACGATGCATGAAGGTATCCATCCAGGCGCGCAGGGTTTTGGAAAATTGGGTGTGTTTTATCATAGTTAAGCCTGCTTTTTATTTAAGCGTGCTTAACTATATAACTGAGTTATTTTCCGGTCAAGGGGAGAGGTGTTAGAGGATTATTAGAATTAGAGACTGTTTAAGACACTTCACTACGAAGCCACCAAGAGAAAAACTTGTGTCACAAATACTTAGTAACCAGTCTCTTAAAATCAGTCTTCAAAATTATTTATTACTTCAGTTACGGCATTCAAAAAGAGTTCCACAACCTGAGGGTCAAAATGAGTCCCAGATTGGGAGCGAATGTAATCAAGAACTTTCTCCGCCGACCAGCCCTTGCGATAGGGACGGTCGGAACAAAGAGCGTCCCACACATCCACAACGGCAAAGAGGCGCGCTGCCAGCGGAATTTCCTCGCCTTTGAGTCCGCGCGGATAGCCGGTGCCATCCCATCTCTCATGATGACAATATGGAATATCAAGCGCAGGACGCAGGTATTCAATGGGAAATAACATTTCATAAGCATAGATGGGATGCTTATGCATAATATCCCACTCCTCACTTGTCAGATAATCATCCTTAAGCAGGATCACATCCGGAATTCCCATTTTACCGATGTCATGAAGAAGTGCGCTGCGTTTAACATGCATGATCTCCGCTTCTGTCATCCCCGCCATGCGAGCCAGCATAATCGTTGTTTCCGTCACCCGTGATGTGTGATCCTTTGTCTCTTTATCGCGTAAATCCAGCGCGTGCGACCATCCCTCAATGGTTCGATTATAGGCCAGAGCCAGTTCATAGTTTGAGCGCTGTAAATCTTCAAATACTTTAATGCTGTCAATTGCCATTGCTGCCTGGCCTGCAATGGTTTCCAGAAAATCCAGCCATTCCTGGTCAGGTTGAAGCTCTAAACGATTCCCCAAAAAGAGCACCCCCACAATATTTCCCTTGGCGATCAATGGCACAGAATAACAGACTTGCAAATTTTCAATTTGCGCCCATTTATCTGCCTGCGGCAGAGCCGCCACGTTTGCTGTCAGATCAGGAAAAACCAGCATCCGGCGCTCCAATGCAGCCCGCCCGATCAAGGTTTCTCCAAGGCGAATTTGAGTAGTATGCAGAGCAACGGTTTGAGTCCCGATCGCTACAATGGTTTCAAGTATAAGCAAGGGAGAATTGAAAAGCAGGATCGAGATCAAATCAACACGCAACTGTATCTTTGCCTGTTGAGCGATCGTTCTTAAAGCCACATGCAGATCCGTGGTTCCCAGGATCGCATGGTCGTTCTCTCGAAGCGCTTGAAGCCGAAAAAGTTGCAGCTCAATTTGCTGTTTTGCCTTTACCAGTTCAGCAGTGCGCTGTTCAACACGTTTATCCAATTCGGCATTGGCATGGGCCAGCGCCCCGCGCACAAGACTTAACTCATTTCGTTTCTGGAGTAAATTTTGCTCCAAAAAACCAAAGCGGGTTACATCTTCAAAGATCACCAACAGCCCGGCATCAGATTGATCTGGATCAAGAGGCAGCACATGAAACGTTAAATAACGCAGGGAACCATCAGGCTGCGCACGATTTATACGTTCAAGTTTGAAGGAAGGCTGTTCATTTTTCAGGATGGAATAAAGCATTTTCTCCGACCCGATAAATTCATTCAACGCATCAGTCAACGGGACGCCTGCCACAACCCGATCAGCATTATCCAACACTGCTGAAATATTCGGCGAAACCCGCACAATCGACAGACTCGAGTCGACCTGTGCGTACGCGAGATCATATATCTCGCTGGTCACCTGAGCCAAACGCGCCGCAAACTTCTGAGACGTAAAAGCCTGGCCGTCCATTTACACTCCCTTCTCGATTTTTTCCGCCAGATGGTTGAAGGCATCCTCCACCCGTTCACCGGTCTTTGCACTGGTCAGAAAAAATGTTCTTTCGCCAAATACTGACAACGCAGCCAGCATATCCGAGACAGATACGACACGCTCCTTCGTCATATCCACCTTATTGCCCAAAAAAACCAACTGAACGCCCGGATTCAGAATGCGGATCTGACGCGCATAATTTTCACAGGCGGTTAATGTTTCATAGCGGGTCAAATCACAGATGATCAATGCACCAGCCCCTCCCTGCATATAGGTATTGGAAGCCGACTCAAATCCACTCCCGCCGGCCAGATCCCACACAAGCAGATTCATTTCTCCATACGAACGCTTGAGTACCTTGCGTGATATTTTCACACCCACAGTGCTGAGATATTTATCATCAAAGCGTCCTTCGACAAAACGATGCACAAGGCTTGTTTTGCCTACTCCAAAATCACCCAGCAAACATATCTTCTTTTGAATAGTTGTCATCTTGATTATCCAATCATTGAACCAGGGTTGGGGTAATTTGGCCGGGCGGAATGGGCTCCAGCAGGGTGATCCAACGCGCAGGCACCCAGCCGCGATGATATCCCGCATCATCAGTCCATTCCACCTCAACCCATGCGCCGAATTTTGACAACACCTTTACAGGTGTATTTATCTGCAACACCTCAATACGCGATTTGATATATTCAGGGAAGTCTCGAAGATATACATTCCCTGCGGCAAACGCCTTATAAGGCGTGGGGGTTACTGTAGGGGTAAAAGTAGGGGTAAAGGTAGGCGTTGCTGTGGGAGTAAACGTTTGAGTGGGAGTGGATGTAGCTGTAGCAGTGGCTGTAGGCGTGGAAGTGGCTGTTGCTGTAGGCGTGGATGTATTGGTTGGGGTAGGGCTGGGAAACGCAACCGGATACAGCGCAATCGTAAATTGAAGATAGAAACAAGCCAGAATCACCAGAAGAACAGAGAACATAAGCCCTGCTGCCCAACCCAGTTTTGCATTGCGGCTCATCGGTTTGGAGCCTGCCGTGCCGCCTGTGAGATCAACAACCAGACGCGCTATCTTTGGTTGTAAATTCGGTAAAGTAGATGGATCGCCGTTGTATTGCGCCATCGATTTTTCATATTTTATGTGCAGTTCTGAAACAAACATATGCAATCTGGTGCGGAAGCCTTCAGGTTCAACACCGGTTGTGACCACTGCCAGATAAGCAGCGCGCCCGCTCTGGATGATAATGCGTTCATCTCCATACTGCACTTCATCCAATTCTTTATCTTCATCGCCATGCCCAAATGAGTCGCGTACAAAATCACGGATGGCCGTCAACATTCCGCTGATCAGATCAGAATCGGCAACCTCTGTGCTGCCTGGGTGACTGTACGCAAGCAATAAGCCAGAACCATGCTGGATAAGAAAAATCTCTTTGATCGAAAAGGGCAGTGAATCGCGTAATGCCAATTGCGCTGGGGAGACGCCGCGCATACGGGCAATAGCAGTACGGAACATTCCCTGAGGGCCAAAAGACGCCTTCAAGCGGGCATCAATGTTGCGCTGAAATTCTCTTGTAAATTCGCCTACAGCGCGCTGCACAGTTTCACCGATCACAGGATATAACGCTTCGACCATATCCTTGCGCGAATCGCGGATCTGCACCCGGATCGCCTCACCCATGATGGGGCCTAAAGCCTCGGCCATTTCATCACGCGAGTCTCGAATTGTGCGGCTGATCATATCGCCCAGAATGGGTGTGACGCGTGCGATTAGCCCTTCGGAATCAGCCTGCGCCTTGCGGCGTAATATCTCAATTTCAGTATCCAGGTCACGCGAGCGATGATCGGTGGCGCGTGCAAGCTGCTGCAAACGCTCAAGCTCCGCCAACAGTTCGTTTAACTGTTGACGGAGGTTTTCATCTTCTGATTGACTTTGGTTTTGGGATGCTTCAATTTGACGTTCGATCTCGCGCAGGCGATCGGATACATCTGAGAGCAGGATGGAGCGAATGGAAATTAACGGATCGAGATTCTCGTCAACGGGTTTCGCGGGTGGTTCATTATCTGACTGGTTGGAATTCATAAAGGTTAATACACCAGAGATATCTCATTCTATGGATAAGTTCTTGATAAAGCATAAAAATCTACGGGATTTTTACATAACAAGGTCAGGATTTTTCTGATTCCTGCCGCAATCGAAGCCCCAGTTCCATAAGCATTTGTCCCAGATCCTGACGGGAGGCTTTTTTGTTTTCGAGAGATGCAGCCATTGAAAGCAGTTCCTGTCGTAAGCTGTCATCACGCTGACGGGCTTCTGATTGCAGGCTGCGTGTACGCTCTGCCTGCTCTGCGGCTTGCTTATCCAAACGGTCACTGAGTTCCTTGTGAGTCTCTCGTAATTGGCGCATCAGGTCTGCGGCAAATTTTTCAAGATTATCGCTTAGTTGCTTTTGAACCGCCTGCAGTTGGGATGACTGTTCTACAGATTGTCTGTCCAATCTTTCTGACAGGTCTTTTTGTGCGGCTCTCAATTGGGCAGATTGATCTATGCCTTGTTTATCGAGTTTTTCATTAAACTCGCGGCGGGTTTCCATAAATTGCGTATTGGTGGATTCGGCAAGCGTGCCAATTTGATCTTGCAGCAGATTGGTTGTTTCCTGCCGCAAGGACCGCAGGCCGGTTTCCAGATCACTTAATCGTTTTTCAAGGGTACGCGATTGCGAACCGAATAAAATATCACGCAAACGTCCCAGTTCATCGGCTGTGGGCTCAGGTGTTTCCGCTTTCAGTTCGATGCCTTCAAGAGGTTCTGAGGAAGATAAAGGCTGCATTTCAGGAGCTGTTGTAGAGTTTGATTTTCCCATGGCTTTGCTACCTTTCTATAATTTTTTTTAGATTATACACTTCTTCAAACTAATTCCTAATGCAAATATTGTGTGCGGCCAACCCTATGGATAATTCTCAAGTTCAACAGGCGGATTATCTTCAAAGGTTTTGCAATCTTTTGCCGTACAGGTTTGTAATTGTTCGAGCCAGGTGTGCAGGCTGGTGAGAATTGCCGGTTCAAGTTTGGTCGAGAGGTTTTCCAGTTGATAGGGGTCGGCAATCAGATCGTAGAATTCGGTTTCGCCGTTGTTGTATTCAACATACATAAATCTATCGGTGCGGATGCCGCGATAGGTGCCATCTCCGACCTGGATCAGATAATAATCGTTGGGAGAATCTGGAAACTCAAACTCAAAGGGCAGAGATGTCTGGTCGACGGGTGACAACTCCCCTTTAAAGTTGGATGCGGAGGTGTTGGTCATGGCGCCCATTTCGATCAAGAGTGCTTTGCGCCAGTCGGGCGTTTTTGATTCATCCATCTGAAAAAGAGGCATGAGTGAGCGGCCATCAATGAAGCCGGCTGTTTTGATGCGGGTCATGTCTGCGATGGTTGGGGCGAGGTCGATGTTGGCGGTGAGTTGTGTGATGATGGTGTTGGGGGCGATGCCCGGGCCGCGAATTAATAAGGGGACATGGATATCTTCTTCATAGGCGAGGCCTTTCCCGGGGGAGAGACCGTGTTCGCCGATGTGAAATCCGTTATCAGACATAAAAAAGATGTAGGTGTTTTCGAGCTGGCCGCTTTGTTCGAGTTTGGCGATCACATCCACGACGAGTTCATCCACCGCAAGCAGGGTTTTGGCGCGTTGTTGAAAAAGCACATCTGCATCGATGGTGTCAATCTCATCGCCATTTGCGATCAAATCCTGAATGACACCTGGCTTGTCGCTTATGTCGGTTTCATTGAATGATGGTTTTTGTGGATATGCCTGATCTGCGAGCATTTCTGCATGACGAAGTGCGGGAGTGCTGGGTCCGTGCGGGGCGTAGACGGAGATCAGTAAAAAGAACGGGTCACCGCTGACTGTGCTTTTTCGATGAAGTCAATTGATTTTTGTTTGAAGACATCGGTGCTGTATTCTTCAACAGAGCCGCCATATTCAACCAGTGGACCATTTTCATTCAAGATGTAATCGTTATAGAAGCTTCCGGCTTCGTTTGGCTTTTTATAAAACAAAGCGTGCCAGTCTGTCCAGCCGGCGGGGACGTAATTGCTTCCGGCGAAGACGGGATAGCCGTTTAGATATTTTCCGATCAATGAAGTTTGATAGCCTTCACGATTAAGCCAGACGGCAAGTGTTTCGGCTTCGTCTCCATCGACGAAGAAGCGGCGGAATCCGCCTTCGGGGAAGTTGTTGCTGAGGACGTCTGTGTTGTGTGGATATTGTCCGCGCAGCATGGATGCCCGTGACGGACAGCAGAGGGAGGAGGTGACAAAATAATTTGTGAATGTCGCGCCGTTTTTGCCGATGAGTTCGTTCGTGTTCTCAAGATATGGCATCAGACTCGAATCCATGTCGTCGGTGAGGATGATTACGATGTTAGGGCGCGGGCCGGATTGTGTGACATCACATGCGGATATACTCATGTTCACGATCAAAAAAAGCAGGATCAATCCGAAAAGTCGAATTTTATTTTTAAACCACATTGAAAGAAGGCTCCTTGTTTTCTATTCAACACCCAAACCCATTGCGGGAATGGACGGAATAGCCTCATTGAATAACCACGCATCAAAGAATGCGCTCAGGTCTTTGGCGCTGATCTCTTCGGCAATTGCGATGAAATCGGCGGTGGATGCGTTTCCGCCCTGATAACGCTCGAAATAGGTTTGCAGGATCGCGAAGAAGTTTTCGTCGCCAACTTCAAGGCGCAGGGCGTGGAGCAAGAGTCCGCCGCGGACGTAGACTCCGCCGTTGAAGAGATCGTCTGCGGGCGGATTGCCCGGTGCGGTGTAGTACTCGGGATAGGTGATAACGTCTGAGTATATAAATTTAACCCAGTCGTCGAGGGCTTCACGTCCGCTGGTGTGTTCGATCCACAGACCTTCGGAATAGGTTGCGAAACCTTCATTGAGCCAGATGTCGCTCCAATCGGCTACGCTGACGCTATCGCCAAACCATTGATGTGACAGTTCATGCGCCACAGTGAGTTCTGTTTCTTCAACATCGTCAAGATCGATCATGTCTGTACCGTAGATGGAGAGAGTTTGATTCTCCAAGGCTGAACCGAATTCAGTATCCATGAGCATGGAACCGTACACTTCAAATGGATAAGGGCCGAAGATTTCGCTGAAGTAATCAATCATCTCAGCCTGACGCGCAAATGGCTCACGGTATTCTTCAGCAAGCGTGCTTGAGTAATAGTCTCTGATCGGGACACCAGTCTGTGATTGGGAGATTTCGATCTCAAATTCATCGATGTTGATCGTGGTGAGATAACTTGCCATGGGATCGCGGACTTCAAAGATATAAGTATTTGTGTCGCCGTTGTTAATGGTTTCCGTTAACACACCATTGGCTGCGACTTCCAATGGCGCGGGGACGGTCACTCGAAAGGTGTATGTCGCCTTATCCAGCGGATGATCATTGACGGGGTAGAAACTTGCAGAGCCATCCGGTTCGCTCATGACGAAACTTCCACCGTCCACGGTGACCCAGCCGGTTTGCACAGGCAATGCCACGGATTGCATTTCCTCGGGTGAGCCTGCGTATTGAACGATGACTGTAAACGCTTCATCCTTTGCGATCGCGCTGGATGGGTAAACGGTCAACTCTGATTCTGTCCGCTCAAATTCGGCGGATTCGCCATTCACTGTAATTTCATTGATCTCGAAACCGACGAAGTCTAAATTGAAACTGGATAAATCCTGCAGCGCATTGGCTTCGATGGACACAATGGCGGAGAGGTCGCTGGTGGCGATGTCGTTGACTGTGATATCCAATGTGTAGTGTTCTGCTTCATATCCACCATTGCCGAAATCAGGATAGAGCAGATCACCCTAAACCGGTTGAGCCGGCACTTGCTTCCATTGGTTGTTCGGGTATGGCAGTGATGACTGGGGCTTCATCAGTTGCCGGAACAGTTGCGATATCATGCGGAGGTTTTTGCTCGGCAACAAATTGATTGCAAGCCAGGATCGTGAGTGTTAGTAATAGACAGGCAAGAAATATGTGAGTTGATCTTTTATTTTTCATGGGTCATCCTTGTGAGTTAAGGCAGTATATCACGCAGGGTTGTTGTAGAATTGTGCCATCCAAAGGAATCAACAGGAGCTTTATGACTGCATCTCCACTTTTTGAATTTGCACTGCTTAGTTTTATTTCGATGTTCACCATGGTCAATCCGGTGGGTGTTATTCCAGTTTTCACCGCGATGACCGCGAAACTGTCGCCGCAGGAATCGCATCGTGTGGCGCGCAAGGCGAGTCTGACGGCTTTGTTTATTTTGCTGGCTTTCGCGTTGACGGGTCAATGGATATTTCGCTTTTTCTCCATCTCGGTCAACAGTCTGCGGGTGGTGGGCGGTGTGATATTTTTCCTGATGGGATACGAAATGCTGCAAGCGCATCTCTCGCGTACACAATTTGACGATGAGACCAATCACGCTTATATCAACGATATTTCGATCACGCCTTTGGGAATTCCGATCATTTGCGGGCCGGGTGCGATCACCACATCGATCCTGCTGATGAATGAGACGAAGACTCCGTTGGAAGTGGGGATCGTGGTGGGGATCATTGTGCTGCTAATCGCTATTACCTATATTTTGCTACTCGGTGCAAAACAGGTTACACGTCTCATTGGTGAGAATGGAAACAAGGTTATGCTGCGTTTGATGGGACTGATCGTAATGGTAATCGCGGTGGAATTTTTCTTTAGTGGATTAACTCCCATCGTGCGCGAGATGTTGAAAATCCAATAAGACTTTACGGGCTATCTTTATTTGTCCACGAAGGGCACGAAGAAACACGAATTTTAGTTTTTTTCTTTCTACCGTACAAACCCTCAACGCGAATGAGCGAATAACGCGAATTTTTCCAGAAATAATTCGATAAATTCGTCAATTCGTGTAATTCGCGTTAAAGATTTTGGCATTTTTTCGACATGTACGGTAGAAAAGTTTTTTTAAGGACGCGTGACGAACGCTAAAAAACAACCATGACACATCCAGAATTTAATTTGGGACGCTGATCGTTCGCGCAAGAAAACGCTGATTTTTCGCTTTTGTCAGCGTGAATCAGCGCGCAAGGCGATCTGCGTCCTATTTGTTCTTAAAAACGAAATCACCCTCGAAACCTTAATTTCGGGGTGATTCATATTTGTTCGTCCTACTCACTGAATGTCACTGCCTTCCCACTCGTTCATGAATTGATCGAGAAATTTCAACATGACCTCGTGCCGCTGTTCGGCGATCCTTTTGGCGGTGACTGTGTTCATCATGTCTTTTAGCAAAAGCAATTTTTCGTAAAAATGATTAATGGTCGCGCTTTTGCTGTTCTTGTAATCTTCAAAACTCGCGTGCATTTGATTTGATGTTTCAGGGTCATACATGGGGCGGTTTTTATATCCGCCGTAGGCAAAGGCGCGCCCGATGCCGATGGCGCCAATGGCATCAAGTCGATCGGCATCCTGCACGATAAAGCCTTCAAGGCTTTTCATTTTATTTTCGACCTGTGCACCTTTATAAGAGACGTTCATGATAATCTCGCAGACCTGTTGATTTACACGCGGGTCCACGCCGCATTTCTGCATCCACGCTTTGGCGCGGTGCGGGGTTTCATCTTCGCTTTCATTGAACTTCCAATCGTCGAGGTCATGTAACAGGGCGGCGAGTTCAACCACGAAAAGATCGGCTGTTTCATGTTTGCAAATGGTGACAGCATTTTTCCATACCCGGTAAATATGCCACCAGTCATGTCCCGAGGAATCGTCGCTGAATTCCTGTTTGATATATTCGCTTGTTTTTTGAATGATGTCGGTATGAGTCATGCCCCTATTTTGCCACAGATGAGTTTACGTCGGTGTAAACTGATACTCAGTAAATACAGTCATCTACAATACTTTCACACTCTCCTCGTCGGGGATGGCAGACAACAATGCACGCAAGGCTTTGTTGACCTGCTCGGTTGTCTTGAATACCTTTGCAACATCTGCATCAAGAAGCACAATGACTGGTTCGCTTTTCATTTTTTCGGCAAAGCGGTTAGGTTTTGCCTTTTTGTAGTCAAAGGTGTATTCCGGGGCCATTTCCCGGGGCTTACGGGGCTTGGAAACGGGAGTTTTTTTCATAATCTTTTTTCTCTTGATAAGTGGCGGGTCTTGCGGTGATGAGACGAATTGTATCTTCATGTCGTTCCACAAAACAGACAAGCAGTAATCTGCTAAGCGTGGATATTCCAATAATGATCTCACGATGCTCGTTCTCTGAGTGAGCATCATCATCAAAAATAAGAGCAAGTGGATCTTTGAACACGGTCACTGCTTCTTCAAAACTGACGTTATGCTTTCGAAGATTGATAACAGCTTTGTTTGGATCCCATTGAAACTTCATGTATTTAAGTATAGCATAGCCCGTTGTAGGAACGCCTATATCCTACCTGTTCCATTTCATCTTCATGTACACGCCGCCTTTCTTTAGTTCATCCAACATTTGATTTAAGCGTTTCTGTTTTGTGGCTTCCAGTTTGGCTCGGGTGATCCAGCCGATGTAATCATTTTGTTGGTAGGCAGGGCGTGCGTTGTAGGCATCCATCACTCCATGTGTAGTGAGTGCATCACGGAAAAAATCGGGCATTTCATAGCGTGGATGTGCGGGCATGTTTTCCTCCTGTCAGAAATAACAGAATTAAAGCAGTCATGTTTGCGGCAGTGCCAACCGGCAGATACCATAATCCTAAAATTGACATAACGATCAACAAATTGCGTCCCCAGGGCTGGTCCAAGCCAAAGCCTGTGGCAGCGGTCAACGCAGACAGGCCATAGACCACGAAGACGGTTTTCATCAATGTTGAACGGGGCTCAATGCCGATTGTTTTTACGAACCCGGCCCACGGTCCGAGTTGACCCGCGTACTCACCGCCGGCCGGCGTGACATAGTCACCGAGTACGAGGGCGCGGCTTCCGTCGGCCAACATCCAACTGGCATTCAGAATGATCAGAATAACAATGATCCACTTCATATTTTATTGTTTCAACACACACAAGGCCTGACGAATTTCGCCGAGATGATAGGCGGTATGCACCACGATCCCCAGCGCGCCGCCCATGGTGTCTTCGTTCCATACTTCGTTATCCTGGAACATTTTGCTCATGCGGTTATACATTTCATTCAAACTGACTTTCAGCGCATCCCATTCTTCAGGCGTGACCTTTTCCACGGTGCGCCAGACCTCGCCCCAGTCGGCGGGGCTGGTGTCGTGATGCATCACGAAGCGCTCAAGCACGCTCATGTAAAAAGTGACATGTGCAACCTGCGCGGCGAGCGATGCGCACTTTCCTCCAACGGGGATCGATGCTTCTTGAGCAGAAACAGTTTCGAGCGTTTGAAAAAGAGACGTGTTCTTATCCAGATAAATACCGCGCGGCTTTTCAAAGGTCTCTTCCATCAAGGCCGATAATGTATTCTTAAATTCTTCCTGCTTGATATTTTTTCCCATGTAATTATTCTGCTCCTTCAAATGCGGATTTGATCCAGCCGATCAACTCGGAATTAACTTCCTGCGTATCGCTGACATTAACGATGTAATTGCACATGCTTCCTTTGGGCTGTTCCAGCAGGCGGGCATTTTTCTTTAAGTCCTTTGCGTTGATGCCCACTTCAAAACGGGTGTTGGTTTTTGGGCCGATCATTGCAAATTGTTTTTTGCGCCGCAAACTGACATATCCCTTTTTGGGCACGATCTCGAATTCGCCAAAGGTATTAATTTCATTCATCAACTTTTCGTGAATGACGCGGAAGCCCGCCTTCGCGCCTGAATAGATTTCATCTAAAACCGCATCACCACTTTTGCCGTCAGCCGCGCGTGTGCCATCGGATGCAAAAATGGCATGAACCAGCGCGTTTGCATCGCCATGACCCAGCCCAAGTTTTTCCTTGAACATGTCACGCAGTTCGCCGTGTTTGGCAAGCCCGCTTTTCTTTGCGATGGTGGAAAGCTCGGCGAGGGTCTTGCCTGTTTTCTTTTGGATATTATCGATTTGGGTTTGGACTGCTTGATCGAGGCTGCTCATCAGATGATCTCCTTATTAGTAAAGTTGGGGAAAGCCGATGTTTCGATTATAGAACATTTTTTCTATTTATTCAACTGCATTTTTGGAATCGCGGACTAAAGTCCGCGATCCGATATCACTACTTTAACAACTTGCTCAACTCTTCTTCCAGATCAACCCGCGCGCGGACTGCGATCGGCGCGGCTAGGTTTCTGCGGAGTGTTTCTTCGCTTTTGTTCTTTTCGTAATAGTCACGATACATTTGGGTCACTGAAATAGTTTCGCCAGTATATGTCTCCACGCGGACTTCATCACCGGTGTTGACTGTTCCCTCTTTGATGACGCGGCAATACAAGCCGGGACGTTCCGCTGCGCGAAAATGTTTTACAAACTTCGGGTCTTCCATGCGCCTTGCGAAAGTTCCGCAGGGAATGCGCGGCGCGGTGACCTGCAATGTAACTTCGCCAACATGCAGAAAATCTCCAATGTTGAATTTTGCACTTTCCAATTCTGAGATGGTCAGGTTCTCGCCAAACGTGCCTGCATCAACCTCACGTCCCAATTCGATGGCCCACCATTCATAATCTTTTGCGCCGTAGACATAGACTGCCTGATCTGGTCCGCCGTGATGTTTGGGACTGCCGATAAAATCTTCTGCAATGCCGAGAGTCGTGATCTGAATCGGTCCCGATATAGGCTGCTTGAAGATTCCGGTGATTTCTGATTTATCGCCGCTTTGCAGGGTTTGTTTTTGCCCGATGTTGATGCTGGTTAATTGCATGGTTAACTTTCCTGATGTAATTCAAGTTGCTACCTTGAAATTGTTTCATCTTATTAGACCCATTTTTGCCACGAACACTTGCACCGAGCGCCAGTGCGGTGTTACACGGATTTTCGCGAATTCAAGAAAAAAATCCGTGTAAATTAGCAAAATCCGTGGCGATGGTTTTGGACTTCCTGACATGGTGATAACTTGGGCTATTTATAAAAAACTTAATCCCATTTTTTATTCAGATCGTCCGCGTAAAAGCGGATGGCGCGTTCATAGCTGATAACGCCTTCGTCGGAGGTTGCATCCATAAGAACTTTGAGCAATGAACTGACGGCTTCATGATTTTCACCGAGATTGTAAAGAGTCATCGCCAGAAATACTTTCATTTCAACTGCATCGGGAAAGCGATCTAACCCTTCGGTCAGGATCTTTTTTGATTCGGCGTATTGTCCCAGGGTGCGGTAGGTGCTGCCCAGCCCCAGATAGGCCTGAGGCAATTCGTTTTCCGGCAGATCATTTTCGATCGCCGCGTGATAGTGCGGAATAGCATCGCGCTCACGTCCCAGAAAATCATAGACACAGGCCGTTCGATACTGAACCACCGGATTGGTCGGATATTCCGCTGCGAGCTTCACCAGCAGTTCGCGCGCATCTTCGTGCCGATCCTTTGCGCGTAATTTATTTGCCTCGACGAGTGTGTTAATTAGATCCATTGAGCCTCCACTGTTCTTTCGTTTTGTTGATCTCCCGTATTCAGCGTGGACTTTGGTTCCAGCAGCATGACATGAACTTCCTCTTCCGCCACCGGACAATGCTCCACGCCTTTGGGAATAATGACAAATTCGCCTTCATTCAACCATAGATCACGGTCTCGTAATTTGATCAGCAGTTTGCCTTTTACGATCAGGAACATTTCATCTTCGTTCTCGTGTTGATGCCAGACAAATTCCCCGTGTAATTTCGCCAGTTTAACATGCGAGTCATTCAACTCGCCCACGATACGCGGACTCCAATGTTCGTTGAACAGGCTGAATTTTTGAGCAACATTAATGACTTGCATCGAAACGCTCCTTTTTGACAAAATTGTTTTACAGTTTCATTTCCATGTTTAAAGTGACCCGTGACTCGCGCCATTAACAACTGCGCCTGCTGTGCATCAGCTTTCTCAATGGACGCAGTGAATTTGTCCGCTGTTTTTCCGTTGAGAAGCATGATCTGTTTTCCGTGCCAGTAGATAAAGACCTTGCCGTCTTTTGTTGTTTTATACGCAAAAGGTTCTTCTAAAAGTTTTCCGCGCTTATCCATCTGATCGTTCATTCTCAAATCCTTCAGGTCTGGGTAAAGTGAGCAAAGTAATTATATTCGCTTATATAACAAGCGGTAAAATCAAAGAATTATGACGCAGTCACATCAGCTTGTGCCAGAATTTATTTACGAAAAATACCGCGCCGGAGAAAGCAACGGAATTTTTCTGGGCGCCTCCATGTTCGTGGATCTTTCCGGTTTCTCCACGATGGCAGATGTTCTTTCGAGACAGGGCGCGCACGGCGCAGAAATTCTGGCAGATATGATGCGCGTCGTTTTTGAGCCATTGGTCAATGCGGTCTTCGCGCAGAGCGGATTTGTGATCGGATATGCCGGGGATGCGTTCAATGCTGTTTTTCCCGCCGAACAGGATGCAGGTCAGGCAATGATGCGTTGTTTGTCTGCTGCGGCGGCCATGCAGGCGCACACGAAATCCCATTCGTTGGTGTCCACTCCGTATGGCGAATTTCCCATCCGCATTAAAGTGGGCATCGGGTTTGGCAAAACAACATGGCAGATCTTTAAATCCATTAATGGCAAACGCGCGAGTTATTGGTTTCGCGGCGAAAGTTTGAATGGCGCGGTATCGGGGGAAGAGTCTGCGCACGCCGGGGATATTGTGGCCGACCCGATTTCATACGAACTGTTGAAGGATGCCGTACACGCGACTCCTGTGGATGACTGTTTTCTGATCCGTGAGATTCGTGCGGATTTACCAACAGCGCATCTTCTTCCTCCGCCGAAACCTGCGGATGACCTAACCGGCATTTTCCTCGCTAATTCAATTGCCCACCTGCCGATGGCCGGAGAGTTTCGCCAGGTGGTGAATCTCTTCATTGATATTCCCGCCAGTATTTCAGATGCGGCCTTGATCGCGCCGTTCATGGAAACGGTATATCTTTTACAGGAACAATACGGCGGATTCTTTTTACG
Organism: Candidatus Villigracilis proximus; assembly: GCF_016717045.1. Taxonomy (NCBI): domain Bacteria; kingdom Bacillati; phylum Chloroflexota; class Anaerolineae; order Anaerolineales; family Candidatus Villigracilaceae; genus Candidatus Villigracilis; species Candidatus Villigracilis proximus. The sequence goes on from NZ_JADJUO010000010.1 coordinate 117,592, forward strand.
CCCCGATCTGGGGGACAAGGGATTTAATCTGTTAATGTTTTGGGGCGCGCCGACCGCCTATGAGAACGATGTGGAGCGCGCATTAAATTTTATCCTTGAGTTATCCACTCGAACCCGAATCACATTGCGTGTGGGGATTTCCTATCACATGGCCTATGCCGGATTTGTGGGTTCAAGTCAACGTGAAGATTACACCGCCTACGGCTGGGGCGTAAACCTCGCCGCACGCATGATGGAGCGCGCCGGCGAAGGCGAGTTCTGGATGGATGAAGAAGCAGCCCGCCGCGCTGAAAAACATTTTAATTTTAAACCCCTTGGCGAATATCACTTCAAAGGGTTTAAACATGAACAAAAAGCTTTTGCATTGATCGGGCGCAAAAATGTCATCGAAACTGTCTATCAGGGAGAATTGGTCGGGCGCGGTAGAGAGCTTGAATCTCTGGCATCTTTTTCTGATCCGCTCAAACAGGGACAGTTCGCAGGCGTAATGGTTCTAAAGGGAGAGGCTGGCATTGGTAAAAGCCGGTTGGTGCATTCCTTCCAATACTCTGAGTATTTTAATGAGCTCTCCGCACAGTGGATGGTGTGTCAGGCAGATGAGATTTTAAGACTGCCATTTAATCCATTTACAGATTGGCTCAAGAAGCGCTTTGAGTTACTCGAAAACCAATCTGATGAATTGAATTGGGTCACGTTCTCGTGCAATATTCAGGAATTGGCCAAAGCTACGCCTGATGCAGAACTTGCAGCAGAATTGCTGCGAACCAGTTCCGTACTCGCGGCGTTGATCAATATCAGCGTGCCCGATTCGTTATATGAAAGTTTGGATGCGAAAGGCCGTTACGATAATACCTTGATCGCCTTGAGTGTTCTGCTGCGGGCGGAGAGTCTGCAAAAACCGCTAGTACTCTTTGTGGAAGATACTCACTGGCTCGATAAAGATACGGGCGCTTTCCTTTCTTATTTTGTAAGAACGCTGCTTTCTGAGCCGGATAAACAATATCCCATCGCCATCATTGCCACCCAACGCCCCGAAAGTAATTCAGCCTGGACACTAGATGAAGTCGCGATGAATGGCATTCAACTGGAGAAACTCTCCTCGGCAAATATGGCCCGTCTGGCTGAAGACATTGTGGGCAACCCTGTTTCAGATTCCCTGCTGACCCTGTTGGATAAACGCGCCGATGGAAATCCATTTTTTGCTGAACAGATCCTGCGTTATCTTTCCGAACAAAACGCACTGGCTTTGGACGTGGAAGGAAAATATTTTGCAAATGAGCAGGTTGAAGTGTCACTGCCGACCGACGTGCGAGCAGTGCTCGTTGCACGTCTCGACCGGCTGGCACAACAGGTGAAAGAGACCGTCCAGACCGCATCGGTACTTGGACGCGAATTTGAAGTGCGTATTTTAGGTGAAATGCTGCACGCCGACGAAAAAATTTCCCATCATATTGCGCAGGCAGAGAATGCGAACATCTGGGCGCCTCTGACCGAGATCGAATATATTTTCCGGCATGCCTTGCTGCGTGATGCCGCCTACTCAATGCAGCTGCTGGCACGTCAACGTGGATTGCACGGGCTGGCTGTCGCAGCCATGGAGACTATCTATCGCGACGATCTTGAACCGCATTATGGCGAACTGGCATATCACGCTGAAAAAGCAGAGATAAAAGAGAAGGCGCTTCACTACCTGAGTCTGGCTGGGAAACTTTCGTTGAATGTCTATCAAAATCAACAGGCCATTGATTATTTTTCGCGCGCTTTGGCTCTTGTGTCATCTGATGATCTGCGTACAAAATTTGACCTGATGCTTTTACGAGTGGAATGTTATTACAATATCAGCAACCCCACTGAACAATTGGGAAACCTCGACATTCTCGAAGAGTTGGCTGCCCTGTTAAAAGATGACGGTCTTTTGGCGCGCGCGCTGGTACGTCGCGCATATTGTTTTTCCGCTGTGGGAGACTTTCAAAATGTGCTGACCTACGCGCTTCGCGCAAAAGATTTCGCAGAAGCGGCCCACGATGACGATCTTCTTCTTGCCATTTATCTGGTTTTGCCCAATGCATTTTTACGAACAGGCAAAGGCTCTGATGCCCTGCAATACGCAAAAGATGCCCTCGCCTTTGCTGTGAAGACGAAAACCCGCAGGGGCGAAGGCAGTACGTTAACCTCGCTTGGGTTGGTCTCATTGGAAACAGAAAATCCAACCATTGCCATGCAATACCATGAACAGGCGCTTGCGATTGCGCGTGAGGTAAAAGACAGATATCTTGAAGCAAAGGCTTTGAATAATCTCGCAAATACAGTAGGTCTATCTCAGGGAGATTTTTCCACCGCCCGGGATTACTTCGAGCAGGCTTATTTTATTTTTCAGGAATTGGGATATGTAAGCGGCAAGGGCCTCGCGCTAACAAACCTGGGCTGGCTCACCGGCTTGCTGGGTGACTATTCCGCTTCAACAGCCTATCACGAGCAGACATTGATCATTTCGCGCGAGATCGGTAATCGTTCAATGGAAATGTACACCTATATTAACTTGAGCGCGGCGGCTGGCGGGCAGGGACTTGCACAGGATGCGCTCAAGTGGGCGCAAAAAGCGCTTGAGTTTTCAACAAAAACCGGTGACCGTCTTGGAGACAGCTGGGCATATTTTTACTTGGGCTATGCCTGTATATTAAATGCCAAATACGATGATGCAGTGCAAATGTTTTTAAAGAGTATTGAGATCAGACTCGAAATAAATACCCCCGTTTTAATTGCCGAATCACACGCAGGACTGATCAATGCCTATTTGAAAATTGGCGATGAAGTTCTTGCTCAAAAAGAAGCGGAACAGGTTCTTGCAATATATGCAGATAAATCCGCAGTTTGAAGGGGCGGAAGAACCTTTACGTATTTATCTGGCGGTCTTTCAGGTTTTGGATAAAACAAAAGACCTGCGCAGTAATGTCGTTTTGCAAAACGCGAAACAATTACTTAATACGCAGGTCTCAAAACTAAGATCTGAAGAAGCGCGCCGCATGTATGTAGAAAATGTCCCATGGCGGCGAGACCTATATAATTAATAAACAAAGATTAGGGCCATGCACCCATCGCGGGGTCGCCATCAGTCAACTCGATGGTGTTGTTCTTGACTTCACCCGTGTAATAATAGGGATCGCCTTTTCCATCAAAGATAATAATACGTGACTTGCCAACCGGGGGCAATGTAACGAAATATCTCTGGTTGATGTATTGACCATTTTTCTTAATAAAAAAAATATTGATCCAGCGGATCGGATTCCGTCCGCCATGTGGGTCGGCAGTCCATCAATGCTTAGTTTTTCAATTTCATAATCACCATCATCGACAATTTCGATTGTCAAATCTGATTCAGATTTATTATCCTTCTCGATCTTATATTTTTTTCGATTACCTTTGTCCTGTTTCACCTTGTCTTTTACAACGGTCTTCTTTTGCATGGCTCTATCTCCTCTTGATGGGAATACACTGAAAAAACTATCTCTTGAAAGGCGGAAATCCAAAATTTGGATTTCGCTTAAAGTCCATTATATAGTCTGCGGCCAGATTCGGATAACCTGACCGGCATTTCAGATTTAAAAATACAGTCGTTCGATTATGGATTTAAGGGTTGAAACATAAATTATCGTATGCCAGCCGGCAAGATGAATATAAAAAAGAGACAGCAGTTGGAATACAGGCATAACCTAACCTGCTCCGTAGAGATTGTAGACAATATCCATCAGGTTTTCTTTGCAATACATTAACAGGTACAAAGGATATCCTTCAAGGTTCTATTTCAAGTTAATTTATTAACGAACTTGAAATAGACTCCCACAACCTCCCCATTCCTCCAGTTGACCGAATCACCCTGACAGCCTTATAACTACTAGACTAAAAACCATCCAACAAAAGGACCACCCCATGCACAGAGCCATGTTCACATCAATGCGTCAGGGCGACGAAAAGCCCAAGGTCACAAGAGAACTTTTATTGCGCGTGCTCACATACGCAAAACCATACTGGTGGCATATTGCTGGCATGTTATTAACCATCCTCGCCAGTTCAGCGCTGAGCGTGTTCACACCGTTGATCTTTCGTCAACTGATCGACACGATTCTACCCAACAAGGATGTCAACAAACTGGTGATGTTCGCGCTGGCTTTATTGCTTGTGCCATTATTGAACGGCGGCATCAGCGTAATTCAACGCAAACTAAATGTGACCGTCGGCGAAGGTGTGATCTACGATCTGCGCGTGGCGCTCTTTGTCCGCCTGCAGCGCATGAGTCTGCGCTTCTTCACCAACACCAAAGTTGGCGAATTGATGAGCCGGCTCAACAACGATGTCGTTGGCGCGCAGAATGCAATCAGCAACACCATTGTCGGAATCGCCACCAACCTGATCGAAGCTGCGGCAATCCTGATCGTCATGCTTTCGCTTGAATGGAGATTAACCCTTGGCAGCGTACTCGTTCTGCCCTTATTCATTTTGATCGCCCGCAGACTCGGAGAACGTTTGCGAGTCATTGCCCGTGAAGCCATGGATCTCAACGCACAGATGAACGCGCACATGAATGAAACACTCAACATCGGCGGTGCATTGCTCGTCAAATTATTCGGGCGCAGTAACGACGAAGGAGAACGCTTCCGTCAACGGGCGGCAGGTGTACGCGACATGGGCATTCAACGCGCAGTGATCGGCTCCTCATTTTTTGTCATGATCGGTCTGGTCAGCACAGTCGGCACAGCGCTCGTCTATGGGTATGGCGGCTGGCTCGTCATCGAAGACAAATTCACCATCGGCACCATCGTCGCATTCGGTTCATATCTCGGCACATTATACGGCGCACTGCAAGGCCTGGCCGGCGCACCCGTTGAATTCAGCACCAGCATGGTTTCCTTTGAACGCGTCTTCGAGATCATTGATCTGCCGCATGACATCGAAGAAAAAAAAGACGCGCTTATTCTCAAAGATGTCAAAGGTGAACTCGCCTTTGAAAATATCAGCTTCAAATATTCGATCAACGAAAACATCATGCTCAGCGAAGTCAAACGCTATGGCAGCATGGCAAATGTCACAGCGGTCATGTCAGGTGGAAAGAAGACCACAGACGATGGACCGCAGACCATGCCAAAGGGAAAGAATGGTCAATCGTCCATGGTCAATCATCAGGATGAAAGACCCGCATCTGACTCACCCGAGGCTGCTCAAACATCCCAGGCACGTGAAGTCGCTTTGGAAGGAATCTCCTTTAAAGCCGCCCCCGGACAGTTAATCGCACTCGTCGGCCCTTCCGGCGCCGGCAAAACCACGCTGACGTATCTCATCCCGCGTTTGTATGATCCCACCAGCGGAATCATCCGCATTGACGGTCACGATCTGCGCGATGTGACTCTCGATTCGCTGGCCGCCTCGATCGGCATGGTGACACAGGAAACACATCTCTTCCACGATACGATCCGCACCAATTTAACCTACGCAAAAATGGATGCCACCCAAGCCGAGATCGAATCTGCTGCGCGCGCAGCCAACATCCACGAGTTTGTGATGGGCCTGCCTGATGGATACGATACCACCGTCGGCGAACGCGGCTATCGCTTAAGCGGCGGCGAAAAACAACGCGTAGCGCTGGCGCGTGTGATCCTAAAGAACCCGAGAATTTTGGTTTTAGATGAAGCCACCAGTTCACTCGACAGCGAATCAGAAGCGCTAATTCAAGATGCGCTAAAACGAGTCATGGCGGGCCGTACTTCAATCGTCATTGCGCATCGTCTAAGCACCATCCTCGCCGCCGATCTAATTCTGGTCATGGATCGCGGAAGGATCGTCGAACAAGGTACACATGATGAGCTGCTTGCGACAGGCGGATTATATAGCCAGCTATATGAAACGCAGTTTCGAGGAGAAAAGGTTTAAAACAAAGAGACTGTAAGTCAGGCAGCATCGCACTTAAACGTGAAGACTTTCAATAAGCGCAAAACCATCCGCCAATCTACGCTAATTTGCATGGATTGGCGGACCACACTTAAGTGTAATCCTACCGTAAGTCAGACACTGAATTTTTTCTTTTCCATATTTCCCCCGCCTTTCATGCTCTAAATCCAAAAACAATGGAACTTGAAAAGGCACGCTGGACTCTGTATACTTTATTTGTCGTTCCAGAAAAATAGTTTTCAAAAGGAGAATATCATGAACGAGGCTGCACCAGAACCCAAACGATTCCCTGAACCAACATCGAAAATTACCAACTCGATCTGGATTATTGTGATTAGTTCTTTCGCTGCCGTGATGGTCTTTGCGGCTCTTGGTTTAATTGTGTCCATGTTTTTACCTCCCGCCGCAGGCGGAACCAGCGGACAACTTATTCTGACAGTGTTCACCACTGTGGTTGGCTTTATGGCCGGGTTGTTTACTCCCAGCCCTGTCGAAAAGTAAAATTTAATAAAAATACAAAAGCGGGTTAAGTCCTATAAATTTTATTCGGTACGATTCTGGCGGGATCTATCAGGTTTTAATAAAGCTTTAAACTTCGTATCTATCCGGGGAAGACACAAGCGGAGATCTCAAACCATAAAGTAAAATCCTTGAAATCGAATCATCAAATTCAAAAGGATAAAACCATGAAAACCGCACTGATCTTCTTCTTCGCCGTCCTCAGTGAAGTGACAGCTACCACTGCCCTGAAATTTTCGGAGGGATTCACAAAACTGACGCCCAGCTTGATCGTTGTCGTTGGATACGGACTGTCGTTCTATTTACTTGCGCTTAGTTTAAAAATTATTCCGTTGGGCACTGCATACGCGCTTTGGTCAGGCATTGGCATTGTGTTAACGGTGATCGTTGGCGCGGTTCTCTGGCACGAACAAATGGACTGGGCACGCATCATTGGCATTGCGCTCATCATCGGCGGAATTCTGGTAATCAATTTATTTTCAAAAGTCACAACTCAGTAAGCAGAATGACCACTGCCGCAAAGGACAGTTTTTATCGGGCGCTTGTTTTTCATAATGGGTTCGTGCTACTATACATAATAGACTTTATTTGTAATTAGGAAAAACACCCGAAGGTTGCCAGCTGACAGCGAAAGCACTCGGGATAAACCTCACCGCACTGATGAGCTTGTATGTTATTTCGGATAAGGCCTAATGTAAATCTTTCCCATCAAATCATTCAGGAGCCGATATGATTAAACTGCTGATGTCCTCACGCACAATGCTGATCGCCTTGATGGCTGTTTCGCTTTCCTGTAACTTTATCACCGGCGCGGGCGGGGGCAAAGAACCAACAGCGCAGCCAATCTTTGAGGTGACAGATCAGCCGCCGGCGGAGTCTGATGCGCGTGTCCTTCGTCAATGGGCCGACCCAGCAGTCGCCAGTTCCGAATATGGACCGGAATCATGGAGCGCAAAACAGGCAACAGGCGCGCCCAATGTAAATGAATGTGGAGATAACAGTATGGCCTGGGCATCTGAATCGAGTACTTCAGTTGAAGAGTGGATCGAACTGACTTATGCAATTCCGGTTGTGCCCACGGAGATCACGATTTACCAGAGTTTCAATCCTTCGCAAGTGGTTGAGGTGGATGTGATCACAACGGAAGGCGTGAGTTATCCCATTTGGATCGGCGCTCCCAAACTCGTTGATGGCTGCCCCTATTTATTAACCCTGCCGGTTGACCTGACGGAAAAGATCGTTGTTCAAAAAGTACGTGTGTATATTGACCAAAGTATGCTGGATGTGAGCTGGAATGAAATCGATGCCGTTGAATTGACCGGCAGCCCATCAAGATAATCGCATGTGGAATTTTTTTGATCTGCTGATCTCCGAATTCAGGCGCGAAAAATTAAAGAACAATTTATTTTTCAAATTGGGAATGGGCATGCATCCCTGTTGTTTCTTCTTTTGCTGTGCAGGGGTGCATTCTTTTATTATTACCCGCCACTTAACGCATGTTTAGGATGAATACAAAGACCTCCGAATATAAAATTCGGAGGTCTTTAATAAAACTTTATTTTTCGGGAGCCACTGGAGGGGGCGGAGTCTCTTTGGGCTTGTTGCTGTTTTTCTTGATCTCTTTTTGACGATCTTTTTCAGCCTTTTTCTTTTTCTTTTCCAATTCTTTTTTGCGCTTTTCGTATTGATAGTTCACTGCTGGCATTGGTTTATCCTTCTGGAAATATAATTTCCTAATCAATGGGGGGAAAGTTCACGAAAGTATGTTTATCATTATAGCACCCATATAGACGGATAAATCGCAGACCCCTGCACCACCCGAACTTTCTCAAAATGAACACTTTTTAACGCGAATGATTCAAATTGGCGAATAAAGCCTTGAAATTTTGCAGAATTCACGTTCCAAATATTCCCAAAAAATCATCACCGCACAATCGGGTCGGGTTCGACGCAGCCGCCAGCGGGGCCGTCACAGTGGAGCGTGGTGAACACCTCGGCCTGGATCAGCCAATCACCATTTTGTGCGCGCTGCCATTTGGCAGAATATACACCCGCCGCATTGACCATTCCATTCTCTGCGCTGTACCTGCCTGTCCAGTCTCCAAGTTCTTCAGCCAGTCCCCACGACTCGTTGACTCGAATCTCGCGCGGCTTGCGGAGATAGACCACAGACGCATCGTTTTCAAAGACCTCAGCCCAGCGCCGCGGTTCTTCCTCCGCCCCGTGAAACTGGTCGCTGCGCCCTGTGACAATATGATACGCTGGAGCAAGAAAAGCCCCGATCGATTTGGCATCATGATTTGCAATGGCCTTGTTAAAAGATTCGCGTCTGGAGCGGATCGCGAATGAAGATTCACCTTCCGTCATCTCATTGCTTCCTGTTTTTGACATTTCCCGCAGCCTTTTTTGTTTTCACTGGAGTTGGAAGTTCCTCGGCGGTGATCCTGATCAATTCACTCAACCATTCATGGTCTTCCAATTTCTCACCCGAGATCAAAAAATTGGGTTTCGCGCCGCGATAAGGCGGCTCTTCCACAACATCCACAATGAAAGCCCTGCCGCGAACTGTCGGCTTGACGAAGAGCTTATCATCGCAAACCGATGCGACCATTTTTCCGCCGCAATAGATTCCATATTCACCAAACATCTTTTTATACACGACCTCCCCCGCGCCAGACATTTGGTCGACAACAAAAATCACAGTATTTTGGTTTGATGACATTTTTTCTCCCATCATTATCAAGTAGAAATATAGCGTGCTTCACCGCTTACCGCTACACGCTCACCCGTTTTTGAACTATATTGCACCAACAACCGGGAAGGCATGCCCATATCTTCTCCCTGCAAGATCGTAAAAGACTTGGCGCCCTGCCAATTAATATCACGCAAATATCCCGCGAGCGCCGCGGCAGCGGCACCTGTTGCCGGGTCTTCGTAGACTCCGCCGGAGGCAAATGCATTGCGTGAATGAAATAATGTTTGAGATTCACACCATAGAATATTGATCGTCACTATATCTGCCTTGGCCATCAATGACTTCACAACTTCAAATGGATAGCTCATCTCTGAAAGTGTTTTGTGATCCTTCACTGTCAGAATCAGATGCTTCGCCCCGGCGAAGGCAAAACGAACGGGAAAATCAGGATTGAGGCTGCCTCTTTCCAAATGGAAAGCCGCGAGAACTTTATCCACATATTCCCCTGGCGCATCAACAGACCACGTCTCAGGGGATTGAAGTGTTGCTGTGAAATTTCCATCCGCAGATTTTTCAGCGCTGACACTGATCTCGCCCTGATTCAAATAGAGCGTGTAAGTTCCCGCACCGAAGTGTTCCCCCAAAGCTGCGCCACTGGCAATGGTGGCGTGACCGCAAAATGGGACTTCCCTCTCCGGCGCAAAATAACGGACGCGCCAACCTTCGGCCTGTTTCACCAAAAATGCTGTTTCAGAATATCCAACTTCCGCAGCAATTTTTAACATTTCCTCCGCTGACGGCATCGTGTCACTAAACACTACACCCGCAGGGTTTCCGCCTTTTCCTTGATATGAGAATGCAGCTATTTTTAATATATCCATAATAAGTCTCCAGGAACGATCAACCTGATAAAAATCAATGATCCCAGGGAAACGCCGGGCCGCCCCCCCCCCCCCGCCCCGGCCGGGGCCGGGCCCCCCCGGGGCCGCCGCCCCCGCCCCCCCCCCCGGGGGCGGGGCCGGCCCCCCCGGGCCGCCCCGGCCCCCCGGGGCGCCCCCCCCGGCCCCCCCCCCCCCGGGGGCCCCCCCCCCCCCCCCCGCCGGGGGGGGCCCGGGCCCCCCGCCCCCCCCCCCCCCCCCGCCCCGGAGCCCCCCCCCCCGCCCCCCCCCCCCCCCCCCCGGCCCCCCCCCCCCCCCCCCCGCCCCCGCCCCCGGGCGCCCGGCCCGGGGGGCCCCCCCCCCCCCCCCCCCCCCCCCCCCCCGCCCCCCGGGGGGGCCCGGGGCCGGCCCGCCCCCCCCCCCCCCCGGCCCGCCCCGCCCCCCCCCGGGGGCCCGCCGGCCCGGGGCCCCCCCCCCCGGGGGGGGGGGCGGGGCCCCCGGGGGGGGGGGGGGGCGCGCCGCGGGGCCGGCCCCCCCCCGGCCCGGGGTTCCCCCGGGGCCGGCGCCGCCCCCCGGGCCCCCCCCCCCCCCCCCCCCCCCCCCCGGGGGGGGGGCGCCCCCCCCCCCCCCCCCGGGCCCCGCCGGGGCCCCCCCCCCCCCCGCGGCGGCCGGGGGGCGCCGCCCCCCCCCCCCCCCGGGGCCCGGGCCGGCCCCCCGGCGGCCGCCCCCCCCCCCCGCCCGCCCCCGGGCCCCGCGCCCCCGGGCCCCCGGGGCCCCGGGGCCCCCCCCCGGGCGGGGGGCCCCGGCGGCCCCCCCCCCCCCCCCCCGTTCCGCGCCCCCCCGGGTCCCGCCCCCCCCTCGCCCCGCCCGCCCGGCCCCCCCGGGGGCCCGCCCGCCCGCCCGCCCCCCCGGCCCCCCCCCCCTTCCCGGCCCCCCCGGCGGCGGGCCGCCCGGGGGGCCCCCCCGCCGCGCGGCCCCCCCCCCCGGTCCGGCGGCGGGGCCCGGGCCCCCTTCCCCCGGGGCGGGGGGGCGCCCCCCCCGCCCCCCCCCCCGGGTCCCCCGCCCCCCCCCCCCCGGCCCCCCCCCCGCCCGCGGTCCCCCGGCGGGGGCGCGCCCTTATAGGCAATTTCCTTCTAAAATCAACAGGCCGCATCCTCACGGATACGGCCTGCATTCTGCTTTTTATGTTTAGAGATTACTTTAAACTTCCCGTCACCATTGCAAGTTTCACTTCGCCAATGGCCTTGGTGATCTTAATATCACGCGGACAAGCCTCGGTGCAGTTGTAGGCTGTGTGACATCGCACCGTACCATCCGTCTCGCTCAAAATGTGCAGGCGTTCGGAAGCGCCTTCGTCACGGCTATCGAAAATAAAACGATGAGCTGTGACAATTGCAGCCGGGCCATAATACTCACCATTCGCCCAATACGACGGGCAGGACGTGGTACAAGCCGCGCACAAAATGCACTTGGTTGATTCATCGAAGCGCGCGCGATCTTCAGGGCTTTGCAAGCGTTCGCGCCCATCGGCTGGCAGCGGACTTTCATTGATCAAATACGGAAGCATCTTCTTATAGTTATCGAAGAACGGATCCATGTCCACGATCAGATCTTTTTGAACCTTCAAACCAAGCACAGGTTCAACGGTGATGTTCGCGCCCACATCGCGCACCAAAGTTTTGCAAGCCAGATGATTACGGCCATTGATACGCATCGCATCCGAACCGCAGACGCCATGTGCGCAAGAACGGCGGAACGCCAGCGAACCATCGGTTTTGCCTTTTACCAATTCAAGCACATCCAACACGCGATCATTTTCATCGCCTTCCACCACATAAGTTTCGTAATGGCCGCGCGTATCTTTCTCAGGATCGTAACGGAAGATTTTGATTGTAATTTCCATGTTCGCCTCTATTAATAAACTCGCGCCTTGGGTTGATGTTTGGTAATGACCACAGGCTTGTAGTCAATTTCCAACTTACCATTCTTGTTCCACACTAACGTATGCTTGAGCCAGTTCTTATCATCACGGTCGGGGAAATCTTCGCGTGAATGTCCACCGCGACTCTCTTTACGATTCAACGCGCTCAACGCCACCACTTCCGCAATATCAAGCAGGTTACCGAATTCCCATGCATTTAATAATTCAGTATTGAAAACTTTACCGGTGTCGCTCACTGTCACATCTTTGAAGCGCTTCTTTAACTCACGTACCTTTTCCAAAGCGTTCTGCATATCTTTTTCATTTCGATAAATGCCGACATCTGCGAACATGACCTTTTTCATCTCGTTGGACAAGTCGAACACGTTTTCTTTTCCTGACCCGTTTCGCAGCGCATCAAATTCGGACCGGGCAGCTGATTCAGCGTTCTCTGGCAGTTTCTCAAATCCAGCAGTCTTCGCGTATTCCGCAGCTTTGAGTCCTGCATGCTTGCCGAAGACCACCAGGTCGAGCAATGAATTTGTGCCGAGACGATTCGCGCCATGCACAGACACACATGCACATTCACCCGCCGCGAACAGACCGGGGAAAGCGGTGCCTTTATCGTCAATGACAACTTCGCCGTATTTGTTAGTGGGGATACCGCCCATTGCATAATGCGCAGTCGGCTGGATCGGCATCATCTGCGTCACAGGGTCAACGCCGAGATAGACACGACAGAAATCCACAATGTCAGGGATCTTCGTCAGAACCGTGTCACCAGTGATCAGCAAGGGAGAGCCGTCTGGATTGGTGCGTCCATCTTCTGCGGCAAATTTATTAACCGTCTCAGGACGAATATCCAAATAGACAAAATTCTTACCGCCAATGCCGCGGCCTTCTTTGATTTCAGTATAGATCGCGCGGGAAACCACATCGCGTGAAGCGAGGTCTTTCACGGTCGGCGCGTACTTGGGCATAAAGCGTTCGCCCTTGTCGTTGATCAGCACCGCGCCTTCACCGCGCGCGCCTTCGGTGATGAGAATCCCAAGTTTATAAATGCCCGTGGGATGGAATTGGAAGAATTCCATATCCTCAAGCGGAATGCCATGACGCAAAAGAATCGCCGGGCCATCACCCGTGTATGCATACGCATTGGATGTGACTTCAAAGATACGGCCATATCCGCCGGTGGCGAAGATAACAGCCTTCGCGTGAATGGTGTGCAGCTCGCCCGTGGACAACTCCACAGCAACAACACCCGCAGCCTTGCCATTGACCATGATGAAATCAAGCACTTGATATTCATCAAAGAAATTAACCTTGTTCTTCAAGCACTGCTGATACAAAGTTTGCAGGATCATGTGACCGGTGCGGTCCGCGGCGTGCGCGGCTCTTCTAACAGGCTTGCCAGTTTCATTGTTGGTGTGCCCGCCAAACGGTCGCTGTGAGATGCGGCCTTCGGGTGTGCGGTCAAATGGAAGTCCCATATGTTCCAGTTCCAGCACCGCGTTGATCGCTTCATTCGTCATGAACTCGATCGCATCCTGATCGCCCAAATAATCAGACCCTTTGACAGTGTCATACATGTGCCATTCAGGTTTGTCTTCTTCGTAATTGCCCAACGCGGCAGAGATACCGCCCTGCGCCGCACCCGTGTGCGAGCGTGTGGGATACATCTTGCTGATCACCGCGGTCTTCGCCGTTTTGGATGCGTACAGACCGGCCATGAGTCCGGCGCCGCCGCCGCCGACAACCACCACATCAAATTGATGAACTTTTGCCATGAATTATTCCTTTTCAACAATGGACAATTGACCGTGGACGATATCGTCCATTGTCTATCGTCCACGGTCAGAGATTATGCAGTCCAGATAATATACAACCCGATCGGCGCGACGATGAAGAAGCCGAGCATGTTAAGAATACGAATCCATTGCCGTTCTGAGGCTTTGGCAAAGTAATCATCCAAAACAACGATCACGCCATGCACACCATGTGACGAAGCGGTTAGGAACATTGCACTGGCAACCGATCGCCAGAACATGGAAGCCCACGGAGCAATGTCTGCAACATTTGTATATTGCACATGGCCGGGGTTGGTGACCAGCGCCCAGCGTAAAACTTCGATGAAGCTCATCTGGTTTAACGCACCCATTACAAGCGCGCCCACCACACCAACGAGAATAAAGAAGTACATTCCAAGTGCGGTCAGACGGGTAAAGGCCCACATGAAGGTTTCAAAACTCATGCCCCGTTTTGAAAGAGGAAGGGTTCGTGATTTTGACTGAGCCATCAAAGCCTCCCGATTGCGGTGGTAATGATGGTGACCACGGCAAAGCTGTAAAGCACGATAAAGATGATCCACTCGATCATGATCGCCTTGCGGTGATGCAGGATCAAACTCGGGAACAGATCCAGGATCGTGATGCGCATGCCATTAATGGCGTGGAAGAGCACGCAAAAGATCATGAATATCTGAAAAAACGGACTGATATAAATGTCACCAATGATATCGCCAATTTTCCAGCCCCTTCCCTCCACGAATGTAGCGAGAATATGTACTGTAATGAAAATAGCCATCCCCATCCCGCCAATGCGATGCAGAATAAAGGTCAAAAACGGACCTTGTCCTTTGTATCGCAGAGCCGTCATCAGGCTTACGTCCCTTTTCAAGCCCATTGAAATCTCCTCGGTGAAATATTTTTTATTGTAACTTCAAGCACAAGGCACTATTTTACCCTTGTAGCAGTTGAATCGCCAGTTTTTTATTTTTTGTATGATTTGATAATACAAAGAAATAAATTTATAGACGAAAAGCGAACTCTCAAAATCAGCCGGGGAGTTCACTTTTAATTTACTTGACAAACAGAGCAAACCACCTTATTATACCAACAAGATAATTAACCAAACAGTAAAATAAGGAAGACATATATGCTGTATGAAGACGATAGACTAAGCCAGACTTTTGCCGCACTCGCAAACCCAACGCGGCGCGCAATTTTAGCTCGATTAACGCAAGGGCAAGCAACTGTTAACCAACTCGCAGAGCCATTTAAGATGAGTTTGCCTGCCATTTCCAAACATATCAAAGTGTTGGAGAATGCAGGATTGATCACACAGGGGCAAAAGGCGCAGTATCGTCCCTGTACCCTTGATGCAAAACCTTTGGAAGAAATATCCAGGTGGACAGAGCAATATCGCTCCATCTGGGAAGCAAGTTTTGATCGCATGGACAACTATATCAACCAACTCAATAACAAGGAGAAGTAAACAATGAATGACAACGCGGTTTCTAAAGATTCAGTTGTAATTGAACGTATTTTTGAGGCAGGCATAGATCTCATCTGGAAATTATGGACTCAACCAGAACATTTCAAAAATTGGTACGGACCAAAGGGAGCTACCATCCCTGTTGCCGAAATGGATTTCCGCGTTGGCGGCAAACGTCTGATCTGTATGGAAATGCGCGGCATGAAAATGTGGACAACAGGGAAGTACACAACAATTTCCCCAAATACACATCTTGCCTACACAGAAAGCATGGCTGATGAAAATGGCAATCTGATTTCGCCATCTGCCATGGGAATGCCCGATGGATATCCTGAGACAACTGAAGTTACCGTGTTATTGGAAGACCTAAATGGACAAACAAAAATGACTATGACTCACGCTGGTATGCCCGCAGGCTCAGGTGCAGACGGTGGTTGGAATCAAGCCTTCGACAAGTTGGTAGAGCACATTAAAACAGTTCGATAAAAAAATAGTTGGTAGAAGAAACAAAATGAACGCCGTACAGCGTTCATTTTTATTTAAATTTCAAGCTATCTATTTCACCGTTCTCGGCGGTGGGGCAAATTCTTCGATCGCCTTGACCACATCGGCTAAAGGCATGACCTTCGCAACCGATGATTTCTTTTTGCCAAATCCAATGCTATCCAAAACCAGCGAGCGCTTAAGCAATTGGATCGCGAACGCAGGGTCCACGCCTTTGGGGCAGGCCTGCGAGCACGCGCCCGCCAGATGACATTGATACGGTCCGTGGAAAATATCGATGGCTTCGAGGCGTTCCTTCATGCCACAGTCACGGTTATCGGCAGTGTAGCGATAGGCCTGAGCCAGCGCCTGAGGTCCAAGGAAGAGCGGATCCGTCGCAACGGTCGGGCAGGCCGCGAGGCACAATCCGCATTTGATGCAATGAGTAAATTGACTAAATTCTTCACGCTGATCAGGAGTCTGTAAAAACTCGCCAGTTGGTTCGTCAATTTCAATTTGATCGAGATAAATAATATAAGGTTTAATCGCCGCGTGTTTTTCGATCAACGGCGCGAGATCAGGCACAAGGTCTTTGACATTGTCGTAATTTGGAAGCGGCGCGATCGAAACCACATCCGTTCCCAAATGCAAAACCTGAGTCTGGCAGGCCAATTGCGGAAGATCATTGATGAACATACCACACGAACCGCAGACTCCCATGCGGCAGGAGGATCGCCACGACAGAGTCGGTTCCTGTTCTGCTTTGAGCTGATGCAGCGCTTCAAGTACGGTCATTCCATCGTGAACATTCAAACGGTATTCGCTCCAATGCGGAGCAGAATCCACATCAGGGTTAAAACGGCGGACACAGAAGGTGATCTCTCTCGGGGTTGTTGTCTTGTCGGTCATAAAGTTATCCTCCGATCTTAAAACTAAACGTCCACCAGGTGACGTAGGTGCCGAGTGCAAAGATGAACAGGCCAAATCCAATAACCGAAATATCCACGATCTTGCCGAGTGCAGGTGTAAGCGGCAGCTCGCGGATAATGCCGCGCAGTCCATACAAACCGTGATACAAACCCGCCGCAAGCAATAAAATGTAAAGGACAAGTTGAGCCACGCTGCGTCCGCGCTCGATCATTGTTTCAAAGTTTCGCGCCTCTTCCACACTCACACCATAAAAGACAGGCGCATAGTGCATAACTGCAAAGTGTGCGCCCAGCAATACAATGATGATCGGAATCACCAACAAATGCCATGACCATAAACGTGTTTCGCGCATAAGAACTCCTTATAGGAAACAGGTGATTAGGGAGTAGGTCTTAGGGAACTCCTAACTCCTAATTACCTAATATCTAATTACCTAAATTACGGGAAGAACAGACTCGAACCGCCGAGGATGATGATCAACCCGGCCAGCGTCATAATGATATAAGTCAACGGGCGGTGTCGTTTGATGGCAGATGAATAGGGGTAAACCGGTTCCTTGGGTTTGCCAAGAAAGAATCCCAACTCTGTCATCAACAGGCGTACGCCATTCAATGCGTGGAAAACAGCCGCAGCAAAAAGCAGATATTCAATGATCTTGAAAGGCCATGATGCGAAGAGCGCCATCAACCCTTCCCAGGCTTCCACACCGCGCATACGATTGGCAGTTTCAACAATGTGCAGAACCATATACGCGATCAAGCCCAGACCCGTCAGACGATGCGCCAAATATAAATATCGCTCGAACGTATATTTCCCGGCATAGACCCAGCCTTTGATGCCAAGGCGATTGTTGTAAGCTGTTGGTTTTTGATTCATAGTTCTTCCTTTCGTGTTACGACCGCCGACTATGGACCGTAGACCGCGAAGACAAGGGTCGGTCGTTCACGATCTATGGTCGTTCTAATACTTCCTCTCCACAGGCTTCCACATGGAAATATCAACGGGGGAATAATCGAGTTCTGGTCCTTCAGGTGTAAAGGTTGCCATCGTGTGCTTCAACCAATTTTCATCGTCACGCACCTGATAATCACGGCGCGCATGTCCGCCGCGTGACTCTGTGCGGGTCAAAGCGCCAAGAGTCGCAACTTCAGCCACATCAAGCATAAAGCCTGTTTCAATTGCGCGTTCCATATCTGTGTTGTAACGCAGACTCTTATCTTTCAGAGAAATGTGCTTATATCTTTCCTTCAACTCGCGGATCTTGGTCAGCCCGGCCTGCATTTGTTCGCCGGTGCGGAAGACGCCCATGTTGACATCCAGCGTATGACGCAATTCAGCGCGGATCTGATAATGGTCTTCGGTACCCATGGATTTGATCAACGCTTCAATTCTGGACCATTCGGCCTGAGCGGCCTTAACCGGCGACTCTGCCGCTGTAGCATTTGCAGCATACTTGGCAGCCTCTTCACCAGCCACACGTCCCCAAACGAGACATTCAGCCGTGGAGTTTGCGCCGAGTCGGTTTGCGCCATGCAAAGATACACAGGCAACTTCGCCCGCCGCCCAAATATTTTCAATCGGAGTATGTCCCTTAATGTCTGTATGTACGCCGCCCATGGTGTAATGCGCCACAGCGCGGATCGGGATCGGTTTTTCGATCGGGTCGAGACCAATGTGTTTAATGGTCACTTCACGAATGAGTGGAAGCCGCTCAAGGATCTTTTCTCTGCCAAGGTGGCGCAGATCCAAATGGAGATAATCCAGGCCATTCGGTCCGGGGAAGCCGCGGCCTGCTTCGATCTCGGTCATCTCTGAGCGGGAGACCATGTCACGCGGCGCGAGTTCCAATTTGCTCGGAGCATAATTCCCCATGAAGCGTTCGCCCTTGTTATTGAGCAAATACCCGCCTTCACCGCGGCAGGCTTCGGTCATTAAAATTCCGCTGGGAATTAATCCCGTTGGATGGAATTGGATGAATTCCATATCCTTGAGTGCCAGCCCTGCGCGATACGCCATCGAAAGGCCATCACCGGTGACTGTTTCTGAATAGGTGGTGAAACCAAAGATCTGACCCGCGCCGCCTGTGGCAATGATCAAGGCCTTACCGCGGATCAAAACATAACGGCCGTTGATCATATCGATCATGGTCAGGCCGGCAAATCTTCCGTTCTCAATAATGATCGAAGTAACGAAACCTTCGTCATAGCGATTGATCTTCTTTGTGTGCTTCATCAAGGTGTCGTACAAAGTTTGCATCTCGAGGAAGCCGGTTTTATCAGAGGCGAAAACAGCCCGGGGATAGGTGTGCCCGCCAAACGGTCGCTGTGCGATGTGCCCGTCTTCTGTCCGCGACCAGGGAATGCCCCAGTGGTCGAGATGCAAAATTTCCTTGGGCGAATCATGCACAAAGAAATCCACTACATTCTGGTCAGCCAAAAAGTCGGAGCCTTTGACCGTATCCCAGGCGTGGAGTTCAAAACTATCGCCCATATCCTGACGCATGACAGCGGCTGTGCCGCCCTCTGCCGCCACGGAATGCGCACGCATTAGTTGTAACTTGGAAACCAAAGCGATGTCTAATTCCCCTTTGCTTTGTTGTGAGGCCTCAAGCGCTGCGCGTAAACCTGCCAGGCCGGTACCCAAAATGATCAGATCGTGGTTATAAACTTCCATTGGCCGTTATTCTCCTTGCAGAATAAGGTGAATCCATCAATTTGAGATTTATTGTAGTCTTTATCGCCTTTTAAGTTAGTGATGATTGTCATGGTTTGCACGGAACGTAGTCACGCAACAGCCGAAGAATCAAAAAATCGGGACACAATGTCCCGATTTTTTGACAGCCATCTAAAACACGAATTTACGCCACCAATAGAATCACAAGCCCGATCAAAGCCGGCAATGCTTGAATATAAAATATCTTTTTCCCCACTGTGAACGCGCCGAAAATACCGGCAATAATCACACAACTTAAAAAGAATATTTTCACCGCGTCACCGGCGAAAATTCCCCAAACCAAACCAGCCGAGAGGAATCCGTTATACAGTCCCTGATTGGCCGCCAGTGTTTTGGACTGTGCCGCGAACTCCGCAGTAGTGCGGAAGGATTTGCGTCCGGCAGGTTTCTCCCACAGAAACATTTCAAGGATGAGAAAGTAAGCATGTAAAAGCGCCACGATACCTGTAATAACATTTACAACGATATTCATTTTTTTGCTCCTTATAAATAAAGATTCACGTCCTCCCGAAAAACGTCGGGACAGTGTGAGCTACGCCGCACAAAGTGCGCGCGGCGTAGCCGAAGGACAATTTCACGATGATACTTCACAAAAAATAAAAGTTGGGACCAAATTGGTCCCAACTTTTTAATTCAAACTAAGAGCAAAGTCCAGCTTACATGTGACTGATGATCGCGTCACCAAACTCGGAGCATTTGATCTCTTTCGCGCCGTCCATCAAACGGGCGAAATCATAAGTGACTGTCTTGGCCGCGACTGCGCCTTCCATGCCTTTCACGATCAGATCAGCAGCTTCGCCCCAACCCATATAACGCAGCATCATCTCTCCCGAAAGAATGACCGAGCCGGGATTAACTTTATCAAGGTCGGCATATTTCGGTGCGGTACCATGAGTCGCTTCGAAAATGGCGTGACCAGTTACATAGTTAATGTTCGCGCCCGGGGCCATGCCAATTCCACCGACCTGCGCAGCCAAAGCATCTGAGAGATAATCGCCATTAAGATTCAAGGTGGCGATCACATCGTAATCCTTCGGACGAATCAGGGTGAATTGCAAACTTACATCTGCAATCGAATCTTTGATCAAAAGCATCTTCTTCCATTTACCGTCGCCGTGGGTATCCCATAATTTCAAAGCTTCTTCCACTTCACCTTTGATATCACCCTGTTGGGCGGGACTCATCATATCGAAGCCGGGATCAATGGCCTTGGCATTTTCTTCCACGGTCAAGCCGGGTTTGGATTCTTTATTGCCGAGGATCCATGTTTCGCGTTCGGTAACAACGTCATTGCGGAATTCACGTTTGGCAAGCGCATAACCCCAATCTTTGAATGCACCTTCGGTGAATTTCATGATGTTGCCTTTATGCACAAAGTTCACGCTCTTGCGTTTGTTCAGCAGCGACCATTGAATGGCCGCGCGCACGAGGCGTTCAGTCCCTTCCACAGAAACAGGCTTAATGCCAATGCCCGCAGTTTCAGGGAAACGCATCTTGGCATATTCCTTCGGAAAGGCTTCCTTGAAAATTTGCATGAATTTCTTGTTATCTTCCGTTCCGTAGGCAAACTCAATACCGGTATAAATATCTTCAGTGTTCTCGCGGAAGATGACCATATCCACATGTTCGGGATGTTTCACGGGTGAAGGCACACCCTGATACCAACGCACCGGGCGCAGACAAACATACAAGTCGAGCAATTTGCGCAGCGCAACATTTAAGGAACGAATGCCGCCGCCGATCGGTGTGGTGAGCGGACCTTTGATGCCCACCAAAAATTCCTTGAAGGCTTCCACGGTTTCATCAGGCAGCCAGCTCTGGAACATTTTAAAAGGCTTCTCGCCCGCGTACACTTCCATCCAATGAATTTTGCGTGTGCCGCCATACGCCTTCTCGATCGCCGCGTCAAACACACGCACCGAAGCGCGCCATATATCACGTCCTGTACCGTCGCCTTCCACATAGGGAATGATCGGGTTATTGGGAACGTTCAGTTTGCCATCTTTGATCGTAATCTTCGCCCCATCTACGGGTACTGTAACATTTGTATATGCCATGCTGTCCCTCTCTCTTTTTTTATATCCACCTACCCAAGGAGAGACCATGTCTGCAAACACAAAACCCGCCATCATCGGCTTCCTGCCCGATGACACACCTCCGCTCGGCGCAATGTTAAGCCTCGGCTTTCAACAATTCCTGACGATGTTCCCCGCCACAGTACTGGTTGCCATTCTGACCAAGTTTGATGTGGGCATCACCCTGCTTGCTTCAGGGCTTGGCACGATCATTGCACTGTTGGTTTCCAAACGCAAGATTCCCATGTATTACGGCTCATCCTTCTCCTACATCGCAGTCATCATCACGGTGATGAGCCGCTTCGCTCCCGCCTGTTTCAATGATCCAACCCAGGTCTACTGCCCAGAAGGCGTGCAGATCGTACAGGTCGGCATCATCCTGACCGCCGTCTTTGAGATCGGCATCGGTTTTCTCATCATGCGCATCGGCAAAGCCGCACTGGATAAAGTACTGCCGCCAATTGTGACAGGTTCCATGGCGATGGTGATCGGTGTGGCGCTGGCAGGCGCGGCGCTGAATAATGCCGGCGGAATGTCCATTGGCATCGGCGCAGACATCGCCTGGAAATTCTGGACGGTGGCCTTCATCACCTTAATTGCCACGATCTTGTTCTCCGTTTATCTACAAGGCAAAGGCCTGATCGGGATGCTGCCAATTTTGCTCGGCGCGGTCTTTGGCTATCTGGTTGCCATTCCATTTGGATTGGTACATTTTGAAAATGTAGTCGCGGCTCCCTGGTTCGCCGCCCCGCATTGGACCTTCCCCGCCTTCAATGATCCGAATGCGTGGGGCATGGCATTAAGCATCGCGCTGATCTTCATTGCCACAGTACCTGAATCCACGGCGCATCTTTATCAAATGAGCTTATATATTGATGAGCTCGCCGCCGAAATGGGACGCAAACCCTATAACATCAAAGAATTGATCGGCCTCAACCTCGTCGCAGACGGCGCGGACGATGTCATTGTCGGGTTGCTGGGCGGTTCGGCGGGCACAAACTACGGCGAGAACAACTCACTCATGGCGATCACGCGCAATTATTCCACCGCCGTCTTAATGGTCGCGGGCGGAATGGCGATCGTCTTCGGTTTTTTGCCAAACTCGTGGCGCTGGTCAACACGCTGCCGGTTGCCGTGCAAGGCGGATTGGGCATCTACTTATTTGCATCATCGGCATGCAGGGTGTGGCGCTCATTCAATCTGAAAAGGTTAATCTGTTCGATCCGAAACAACTCGCGGTCGGCGCCATTATTTTGATCTGCGGCATCGGCGGAAATCTGGCCTTGCCAAGCGGAGTATTTCCGTTCAATGTGCCGTATTTATTTCCAAATGGCATTCCGGCCATTGTCTTCGCCGCCATCCTCGGCATCTTCGTCAACTTGATCTTCCTGATCTTCAAAACCCCAGCCGTACGCGGCGATAAGGCTTAAGAAGTAGATAAGTAAACAGGTACACAAGGGTTTTTATTTCCTGTGTGCCTGTTTACATGCCCCATTTTCCTGTATACTTTTCCTATGATTAAACTCCCTGGATTAATTGACCCGCACGTCCATTTGCGCGAACCTGGCGCCACGCACAAGGAAGATTACGACTCCGGCACATCTGCTGCATTGGCAGGCGGAATTACAATTGTGCTGGCGATGCCCAATACCAAGCCACCCATCTTTGATGCTGAGACGCTTGATCTGGCGCTGAATGCTGCGCAACAAAAAGCGCACTGTGACTATGGACAGTTCGTGGGCGCCGGCCCGGATAATGCCGATTGGCAAAACAATGCATCAACCTCGTCACGTTCGGCGGGATTGAAAATGTATCTCGATTCCACTTTTGGTGAACTGCGCCTCGATGATATGACCCTCTGGCAGCCACATTTCCAAAACTGGCCGAAGAATTTTCCCATCGTAGCGCATAGTGAAAGCAGAACCATGGCCGCCGCCATCCTGTTCGCGGCCATTTATGACCGTCCTGTGCATATCGCGCACATTTCATTAAAAGAAGAAGTGCTTTTGATCAAAGCCGCCAAGGAACGCGGCATCAAAGTGACTTGTGAAGTTTGCCCGCATCATTTATTTATGACTAATGATCCCTTGTCCTCCCCCAATCTTGGGGGAGGGTTGGGTGGGGGTAGAAAAGAAGTCCGCCCGCGGCTGGCAACTCAAAGCGATGTGGATGCCCTCTGGGAAAACATGGATGTGATCGATTGTTTCGCCACTGACCACGCGCCGCACACTGTGGAAGAAAAAGATTCAGACAATCCACCGCCCGGCTTCCCCGGCTTGGAAACCATCCTTCCTCTCTTACTAACCGCCGTTGACCATCGCCGTTTGACCTGGACTGATGTAATTCAAAAAATGTACACGAACCCGAAGAAAATTTTCAACCTGCCAGATCAGCCTGAAACCTGGGTAGAAGTGGACGAGAACGCAACTTATGAGATCAAAGCATCTGAACAATTCACACGCTGCGGTTGGACTCCGTTTGAAGGTTGGAAGGTGAAGGGCAAAGTGCGCAAAGTGGTCTTGCGTGGACAAATTGCCTTCGAAGATGGCAAAATCCTCGCTCCGGCTGGCTATGGCAGAAATATTCGGGCATAATCTGCATTCTACTATCCGAAATATCCCATCCGAGTGCCCATATTTGGGGGGTCTTGTTTAGACAACATATTCCCACAGCCCGCCAAACTGTGGATAACTCACTCAAAACTGTGGAGAACTGCCCCTGCCTGTGGACAATAAGCCTATTTGTTCGAATTTAGGATGGACAACTCAAAAAGAGGCACCCCCATATATGGGGGGTAGTTTTGGAAAAAGCCAAAATATAGAAAACTCTCATAAACTGTGGAAAACCGTTCAAGTCTGTGGATAAGTTATCCAGTAACTATCCACAGATAAAAATTTTCAGAAAACAGAGTCAAGCGTCAGATAGGGGGTGAAGCGGAGAAGAGTCACCCACAGGTGGGGATGAATCGATTCTATCCACACTATCCACAGGGCCTACTACTATTACGATTCCATATAAATATTTATATTTACTTGAATCTGTTAAGTCTATCCTGTACAATTCAGTAAGTAAGTCCGTTCCCTTCTTAGCCAACCTTGGGAGGTTGCCATGGATATGATCAAAGTTTCAGCCAACTCCCGTACCTCTGCAGTCGCCGGGGCCATCGCGGGAGTCGTCCGCGAACATAAACGGGCGGAGGTGCAAGCCATCGGTGCAGGCGCTGTCAATCAGGCCTTGAAAGCATTGGTACTTGCCACCGGATATCTCAAACTCGATGGGATCAATGTTGTTTGCATCCCTGAGTTTGTAGATGTAGAGATCGAAGATAAGGTTCGTACTGCCATTAAGATGGTGATCGAACCGCGTTAGATTCAAACATCGGAAGTCTTTTACCTCCCGCTTCTTTTGCGGATCCTAAAGAAGACTTCCGATGTCTCTATTTATAGACAAGCGAACGCAGGGTGGCGTATAATCTTCGCTGTGGATTTTTCGCCTCGCGCTTAACCTTTAGCTGGCTGCGCGCCTCAGGCAGATTCCACCCCTTATCATTTTCCTATGCAAAACTGGAAGAGATTCCCACGCATTATTTTATTCCTCACCCTGTTGATCAGTCTGCTGGCGGGTCTTTCCGCGCCGACTCTTGAGAATCAGTCCGCGAGCGCTGCGCCGCTGGGAGCTGCTGCGTTGGATATAATTATTAGTGAAGTGGCGTGGGGCGGAACGGCGACAAACTCGGTAGATGAGTGGATTGAGTTATACAACACAACAGGGTCAGATATAAATTTCTCAGGGCAGGCTGGACCTTAGCATCCAATGATTTATCCCCAAATATCACTTTAACAGGAATCATCCCAGCAAATGGATATTACCTACTTGAAGCAGATGACGACACTACAATTTCAGATATACCCGCAGATCAAATATATTCAGGTTCTTTGAATAACTCTGGGGAAACCTTAACTTTAAAAGATAATTTTTCAACTACTATAGACACTGCCAATAATGATAGTGGAGCCTGGAATGCAGGCACTGGCTCTCCAACTTATTTAAGCATGGAAAGAGTTTGGGTTGTCTTGTGTTGTCGCCAGATGGCCCCAGCGCTTGGACTAATAGTTCATCTCCGGATAATGGACTTGATGCAAATAATAACCCAATCAATGGCACCCCCCATAATTCAAAAATAGACCTTTCCTTATCCATGACTGTTGATAATCCTACACCAAGTGTTGGATCAAATATTACATTTACACTCACTGTAACAAATCATGGAATCTATAATGCAACAAATGTCTCAATAAAAAATGACTTTCTTACCAACAAACTTAACTTATATTTCAGATACTGGCCTTGGAACATACTCAACGGAACGGAGAATCTGGACAATCGGCAGATCTGGCCCGGCATGCCATTAATGTAATGAGGCACAAGTAACTGCATCTGGAGTAATAACAAATCAGGCGAAATCGTTGGACTGTTGATCAATTCGATCCCTGACTCAACTCCTGCTAACAGTATCACAACTGAAGATGATGATGCACTACAAAAGCAACTCCTCCTGTTGCAACAACCTATTAAATATTACTAACACGGTGAACAACTTAAATCCAAATGTAGGCTCAAATGTTGTATTCACCATTACCGTCAGCAATCCATCAACAAGTCTTTCCTCGGCATCAAATGTGGTCGTTGACGCCTTGTTGCCAGCAGGATTAACATACGTTTCATATTTCAGCACTTTGGGAACATATAACGGCAGTTCAGGGCTTTGGACAATCGGGAACCTTGTAACCAATTCGCAAGTGCCACATTAAACATCACGGCAAAAGTGGACATCGAGCAATCCCCTTCATATTCGGCAACCGTATCTTCCAATGAATTTGGTAATAGTACAGCCACTGTAACGATCAATGCCCCGCTTCCCGGTGAAGCCGACTTAACCCTGACGCATGAACCAATTGTCATCAGCTCAAGTATTGCAGATCAGGTAAGTCTAAAAATAAAACTTGAAAATGCCGGGCCAGATAAAGCAACCAATGTGCAAGTCCACGATTTACTGCCCGCAGGGTTGACCTTTGTCTCTTCCAGTAGTGTTGTCGGAACCTATAACAGCTCCACCGGTATTTGGGCAATCAGTGAACTCGGCATTGGAGCAGATACTATCTTAACCATCAACGTCAAAGTGGACGAAGACGGCACATCCACAGAAAACTTTGCAGAAGTCTGGCTCTCTGATCAATATGATCCAAATTCCATCCCAGGAAACGGCGAGACCAGCGAACTTGACGATGCCAGCCTTGAAGTCCCCATCGCCGATTTACGTCTGACAGAGACGGTGGATATTGCCGGGTCAAACGCAGTCTTTACGATCAGAGTCAGCAATTCCGGCCCGGACGATGCAAGCGGTGTAAAAGTAAAAACAGCACTGCCATCATTAACCTCAGCCTATACATTTGTTTCATCAGGACAAACACAGGGAACTTATGTAAGCGGCGCGAGTGAAGGCATCTGGGATGTTGGAAATTTGGCAGACGGCGCCAGCGCAACCTTAACCATCACCACAACCACCGTCTCAAGCTCGCTTTTGGTCAACTGGGTCGAAGTCTCCGCATCCAACCAGGTAGACCCCGACTCCGTCCCGACAAATAATTCGCGTACAGAAGATGATGATGCCAGCGCCCCATCCGCCGACTTGTTTGTCACCCAGTCTGTAAACATTGTCAACCCGGATGTAAATGACAATGTGATCTTCTCAATAAAAGTACAAAACGCGGGAATTGCCGCCACAACCAACGTGCAAGTGAAAGACTTGTTACCTTCAGGGTTAACCTACGTGTCCTATACCAGCACGGCAGGAACCTATTCAAGCAGCACAGGCATTTGGACCGCAGGCAATCTGATCAATGGCGCAAGCCAGACCTTGAACATCACCGCAAAAGTAACCGCCAATGGAGTCAAAACGAATTGGGCCGAAGTATGGAAATCCGACGAAGCCGACCCTGATTCCACACCGGGCAACAGCTCCACTACCGAAGATGATGACGCCAGCGCATCGATCATCTCAGACCGTTCGATTATTATCAACGAAGTTGCCTGGGCGGGCACAGCCGCCAGCCCGGCTGATGAATGGATCGAACTATATAACCCAAGCAACGCTTCGATCAGCATTGCCGACTGGACTTTGAAATCAGCATCCGGTTCCATCTACATCACTTTATCCGGTACGATCAAAGCCGGTGAATACTTTCTGCTGGAGCGCGACAATAATTTCACCGTCTCAGATGTCGCCGCAGACCAGGTCTACACCGGGGCACTTTCAGATGACGGCGAAATTCTGATCCTGAGTGACGGCATTGGCGCTTCTGCAAATGTCATCGACACCGCAAATAATGAAAACGGCGGCACCTGGCCCAAAGGCAGCAGCGCTTCACCCTTTGGATCCATGGAACGACAGGGAACCACCCTCGACGCCGACAAGACCTGGGTCACCAATATCGGCAATCCAAAAAATGGACTGGACGCAAACAGTGGTCTGATCTACGGAACGCCCAGAAAAGTTAATTCCAATGGCACGGCAGTGGCTGCCACCAGTACCGCACCTGCACCCACAGCCATCCCCCCTGTTGGCCGTCCCATCATCAACGAATTCCTCGCCCGCCCCGGCTTCGACTGGAATCAAGACGGCAAAATAGATGTCTTCGACGAATACATTGAGATCAAAAACATCGGCGCAGTGGATATCAGTATCAGCGGCTGGACTTTGGACGACGAAGCCAGCGTCGGCTCCAACCCATTCACCCTGCCCGATGTCACCTTGAAACCTGGCCAGCGCGTTGTTTTCTACGGACTGCAAACCAACATCCTGCTCAGTGACGGCGGCGACACAGTCCGCTTGATCAACCCCGGCGGCAAGATATTTGATGCCTATACCTACAAGATCGCCAAAGTTGAAGATCAAACCGTTTGCCGTTTGCCTGATGGCAATGGCTCATGGTACGAAGATTGCGTCCCCACACCCGGGCTGACCAACACCCGTGAAGGCACAGTCCCAGTCATGCCCGGCGGCGGAAGTTTTGAATCCCCCATCTGCGAATTGCCCGATACCCTGCCCGCTGATTTTATCTTCGCCGAATGCCGCGGCTACGGCGCCAACATCTGGCAAACTTTTTATTGGGACAAGACCGGCTGGCAGGGCGATCAACGCGTCCCCGTCAACGCAGGGAAATGGGAATCATTTGTTGAGTAAAATAAAGACCCTAAAGGTTTAAAAACCTTTAGGGTCTAATCTAAATATGAATAGGATACTGAATGGAAACCTTCTTCTCTTTTCTTGAAAGACGAGTCGACGACTCATCCTCCCTGCTCTGTGTTGGACTTGATCCGCACATCCCCGACCTCAAAGAACCCACAGCCGCATCTGCCCTCGACTTCTGCCTGACTCTGGTCAAGCAGACAGCTCCCTACGCTGCGGCATTCAAACCCAACGCCGCCTTCTTTGAAGTCTTCGGCGCCGAAGGCTGGGTCGTGTTAAAACAGGTTATCGAAGCCATTCACGAAGAGTCGAGTCGACTCGGCTCCATGATCCCCATCATCCTTGATGCCAAACGCGGCGACATCGCATCCACCGCCAATGCCTATGCTCAATCTGCTTTTGAAAATTTGGGCGTGAACTGCATCACCCTCAACCCCTACCTCGGCCACGACTCCATAGAACCATTTATCGGCAACCCTGAAAAGGGGTTTTCCTTTTATGCAAAACCTCCAACGCGGGTTCCATGGACTTGCAAAATGTGCTGGTGCTGCCCACCGGCTCAGACAGCCCCATGCCTTTATATAATTACGTCGCGCATCTCGCGCAAAAATGGAATGTCAACAACAACATTGGCATCGTCGTTGGCGCAACCCACCCGCAGATTATGAGCATGATCCGCGCCTCCGTACCTGATATGTGGATCCTCTCTCCCGGCGTCGGAGCCCAGGGAGGAGAGTTGGAGTCTGCATTGAAATCCGGGCTGCGTAAAGACGGCAAGGGAATTTTGCTCCCTGTTTCACGCGGCATCTCCCGCGCAGAAAACCCCGGCCGGGCCGCCGCCGAATTACGCGATCAGATCGTGAGCATTCAAAGATCACTTCATCAAAATTAAAAAGACAAACAGGATTTATGCCAGACGAAATTTTTCTTGTTTTTTTGTATAAATCCTAATAAAGATTTTTTATCTTTGTTTATCAAGGTGAATAAAAAAGGAACCTCACATGAATCAACTGGACTCAACTTTATCCTCCCTCGCCGATGAACTGCTTTCCGCAGGCTGCATCAAATTTGGCGAATTCACACTCAAATCAGGATTGAAATCCCCGATCTATATTGACCTGCGCCGCATCATCACCTATCCAAAACTGCTTCAGAAAATCGGTCTCGCTTATTTGCCGATCCTCGAAAAACTAAAATTTGATAGACTCGCCGGCCTGCCGTATGCCGCCATTCCCATCGCAACCGCAGTTTCTCTGCAGGGTAACTACCCCATGATCTACCCGCGCAAGGAAGTGAAAACCTACGGCACCAAAGCCGAGATCGAAGGTGACTTCAACGCTGGCGAAACCGCGCTGGTGATCGATGATCTCGCCACCACCGGCGGAAGTAAATTTGAAGCCATTGATAAATTAACGGCAGTGGGTTTGAAAGTCAAAGATATTGTTGTGCTCGTTGATCGTCAATCCGGCGCAAAAGAATCGCTCGAACAGGCGGGGTATTCCATGTACGCCGTGTTGACCATTACCCAATTGCTCGATTACTGGGAAGAAACCGGCAAAGTGGAAAAAGACAAGATCGCAGAGACACGAAAGTTTTTAGCACAAACAGGATAACAAGAAAAATCATGCCCGGATTAGCCGTCAACGTTGCCGTGATACACGAAAATAAAATACTTCTAACCCAACGCGAAGATTTTGAAACATGGATTCTCCCCAGCGGCGGCGTGGAAGATGACGAGAGTATCGCCCAGGCTGCGATTCGCGAAACAAAAGAGGAAACCGGGTTGGATGTTGAAATAACAAAATTAGTCGGTATCTATTCGCGTTTGGGGAACATGTCACCGGTCCACGCTGTTTTATTTACCGCCAGACCAATCGGCGGTGAAATAAAATGTCAGGAAGGCGAAACCATCGCAGTGGAATGGTTCTCCTTCGATGAAATTCCAAGTCCGCTTTCTGCGGGCGGGGAAAGATCGCAATGCCGCGGTCTGGCCGCATGAAATTCGTACCGGCATTTCCTGAAAATCACCCGGAAAGATTTGATGAATTCCAGTCGCTCAGGCCTGTCACGACAGAAATTTTATATACAAATGTTGGAACAGGCAGAGATTAAAGAAAAAGTTGAAGTGATGGGCGGATAGAAAATCCCATTCTCATTTTCTCTACAGTACAACCAGATTTTTTACCGCGAAGTTTAAAGACTATCTCCGCACACTTTGCGGGCTTCGCGGTTCATTTATGGCTTATGTATGGTAGAAAGTTCACATTTATTTGTTTAATATATAGAGGATAAACATGTATTCGTTAAAAGATAAAGTCGTCATCGTCACCGGGGCATCTTCAGGTATTGGAAAAGCCGCCGCGTATCAGTTTGCCGCATTGGGCGCACGCGTGGTACTGGTCGCACGGCGGGCGGATGTATTGGCTGAAGTCAAAAACGATCTGAGCCAATATGGCGATTCCATCCTGGCTGTTCCTGCGGACGTTACCAAAGAGCAGGACTTGCAAAACCTATACCGCACCGTGCTTGAAACCTTCGGCGAGATCGATGTGCTGGTGAACAATGCCGGTATATCCGTGGGCGGCGAGTTTCAAGAACACGACGCAGATGAACTCCGAAAAATGGTCGAGGTCAACGTGTATGCGCCCATGCGGCTGGCGCAATTGGTATTGCCTTCCATGCTGGAACGCAAGCAGGGTCATATCGTAAATGTCAGCAGTGTGGCTGGTCTGGTGATGTCTCCCGGACAGACCGCATACGCCTCCACACGCAGCGCGGTCATCGCATTCAGCCATGCTTTGCGGCGTGAAGTCTCGAGGAACGGTGTTCGCGTCTCGCTCATCCTGCCCGGCTGGACTCGCACCCCGATGCTCGACAAAATGGATTTGGAAGAAATGCGCGCAGTCAAAGTGTTGACTCCATTTACAACACTTGATGATCCCAGCGTTCCTGCGCGCGCCATTGTAGACTCGGTACTGCACAACCGCCGGCAGGTTTTACTGGGAGGCAGTCAAATTTGGGTGGCTGATTTCATGGGGCGCATGTCGCCCATCAGAATTACCGATTGGTTCTACAACTTTATTTTGGATAAAGCAAAATTGGTGAAGGTCATGAAGGATTTGGGATAAAACCAATCCACCTGCCAAAAGGAATATATGTATAACACCCTCCGTCCTTATCTTTTTCGTCTCGACCCCGAACGCGCCCACTCCCTCACACTTAATGCGCTGCGCCTCGCGGAAACATTCCGCCTTTGCGCTGGCTGCTTGAACAGCAATTCAAAGCGCCATCCAAACCGGTGGAAGCCTTCGGATTAACTTTCAAAAATCCTGTTGGCATTGCCGCCGGATATGATAAAGACGGCACCGCCATCCGTGGACTCTCTGCCCTCGGATTCGGCCACGTGGAAATTGGAACGGTCACGCCCAAGCCTCAAGCTGGGAATCCGTCCCCGCGCATTTTCCGCCTGCTGGAAGATGACGCCGTCATCAACCGCATGGGCTTCCCCTCACGCGGATCTGAATTTGTGCAAATGGAATTGAACCCCGCGCTGCGTATGAGTCTTGCAGAACGCATCCTCGGCTTCGATCCGCGCATCCGTGGATTTTCCCGCTTATCAGATGCCATGCTGGGAATCAATCTTGGAAAAAATAAAGATACTCCCAACGAAGAAGCCGTGTTGGATTATCTGGCCCTGCTGCAGAACTTTGCACCGTATGCCGATTACTTAACGATCAATGTCAGCTCGCCCAATACTGTGGGATTACGTGAACTGCAAGGCCGTGCCGCGTTGGAGAGTCTGCTTAAACATTTGCATGAGCAGCGTGTTCTTGAAGAAAAAAGACACGAAAAGCGTGTGCCGATCCTTGTGAAACTTTCGCCCGATATGACCAGCACAGAACTCGATGATGCCATCGAAGCCATCTTGAATGCACAGATGGACGGCATCATTGTTACAAATACAACTCTCGGCCGCGATGGATTAAAGTCAGACCTAAAGGGAGAATCAGGCGGATTAAGCGGCAGCCCGCTGACCGTTAAGAGCGAAGCGGTTCTTTATCAAACCCTGAAGCGGGTTAATGGCGCAGTCCCGATCGTGAGTGCGGGCGGCATCATGAATCCTGAAGATGCAAAACGCCGCCTCGAAATGGGAGCGGCGCTGGTGCAAATTTATACCGGGCTGATCTATCGCGGGCCGGGGTTGGTGCGTGAAATTCTACGCCATATATAACCCGCCCGTGGATTCCATCCAGTCGGCGATCTTTTCTGTGGCGGCTTGAATATCGTTGTCTGAAACATCCAGTTCGAGTCTGGGCAAAATGGATTCGCGCGCCAGTTTGCGGATCAACTCCTGCTCCTGAATGAATAATTGCAAATTATCATATTGTGATGGATTGCCCGAAACTTTGAGTCTTTCAGCACGCGCTGCTTCAAAGGATTCAGGGGAGCGGGTTAACAAAACAAGGCGGAAATTCAGCGGGAGCAGACGTTCCTCAAGCCAGCGAAAGTCATAATCCTTTTTATAAGTGTTCAACTGATACATGCGCGTGGATAAGTGAAAGCGGTCCACGATCCATGAGTAATAGCGTTGTAATTCAAAGAGCCTGACCCAGGTGGCGTAGGTTTCCATGGCGAGCGCTTCTTCCTGCGGCTCAAAGTTGATCAATCCGCGGCCCCAGGGAAAATTGGTGAAAGCGCACCATTCACCTGAGACGAGCGGCGAGTGATACTTGTATTTTCGCGGACCAACGACACGCGGATGTTCGTTGAGCGCGAAAGCGATGTCTGTTTTAAAGGTCAGGCGGGTGCCTTCGAGGATGATTTTTGGGGTAAGTTTGGGCATGGAGGGAATTATATGCCAATAAAACTCTAATAAGATTCTGAAACGATTCAATGCCATAGTTGTGGTATATTCCCGCACACAGGTAACCTTATGGAAGATAAAATCACAATCATAGAAGGTCCGCCCCCCATTTTTGAGCACGTCAATGATGGTTGGGCATTGGGCTTGAACGAAAGCCCGAGTCTATCTGTCCCGGCACTGACACGCTTGCGCACTTTTAACGGTCCCGCGCTTGTCGAAAGGTGCTATACAGCCTGGCATAACAAATCATCGATCCACCTGCATTATCGCGGTGAAACCGGGTTGGAGGAAAATGCTCCCATCCTCGCCGCGCGCAGCGTTGAGACTCCCGAGGGCCACGTGCTGCTCTTATGGGTATATCTCGACGGTGAAAACATCGAATACGAAACTGACTCCGGGGATGACGACCAGATCGACGATTTCCCAGATCTATAAAAATTTGAAAACAGACAGTCACCTTTAGGAAGGGTGACTGTCTGTTTTATTAATCGAGGACGAATGACAACGCTGCTTTCTTCAACTCAATCTGGTTCTCTTATTCTGACGCTGAATCGCCCCGAAAGAGCCAACTCATTTAACATTGAGATGGTGACTGAATTACAACGCGCTCTGGCCGATGCCGAAACAAATCCGCTGGTGCGTTGTGTTGTTTTAACCGGCAGCGGAAAAGTATTCAGCGCCGGTCAGGATATTTCTGAAATGAAAAAAGGCGGGGATATTTCCTATCGTGAGCATCTGGAAAAAACATACAACCCGCTGATTCTACAAATTCGTAAAATGGGCAAACCAGTCATCGCCGCCGTGAATGGACCGTGCGCCGGCGCGGCATTGGGTGTGGCGCTGGCTTGTGATCTGCGCATTGCGAAAACGAGCGCATATTTTGTAGTCGGCTTTGGCGGCATTGCACTTGCACCCGATTCAGGTGTTTCGTTATTGCTGCCAGTTTATATCGGATTGGGCCGCGCGCAGGAATATTTTTATTCCAATAAACCCATCTCGGTGCATTTGGCACATCAATGGGGCATGGTGAATCAAGTAGGTGGATTCAACTTTCAGACGCTGGTCAACCGGGTTGCGGGCAATCTGGCATCAGGTCCGCTGGAGGCGTTTGCCGCAGGGAAGAAAGCTTTCAACGAGGCGGTCATCCCAAATCTAGAGCATGTCCTTACTTACGAAGGAATTCTACAGGAAGAAGCTGGAAAGACCGCCGAGCACCGCGAGGGTGTGGCGGCTTTTCTTGGGAAACGAAAACCCAAATTCACATAAAGCCGGCGCGTATCCTTTGTTCAAGATTGAGGGTTTTAACTTGTAGCAATCGAAAAACGTCACTTTCCGTCAAAGTTAATCGGATTTATGTCATATTGACGGCTTTCATCTTTTCGTGTAAAGTTTAGTGGTAATTTGTCAACAACTTGGATTAAATATTTATGGCTCAGTGTATTGACATACTTTGTGCATAAAAGCGGGCGTCCCTGTCTGGGGTGCCCGCTTATATTTTCTCAACCTCTTTACCAAGGAGAACAACATGTCAGGACAAATCAATGCGTTCGAAATGGCACAGAAGCAATTTGACGGTGTTGCCAAACAATTAAAGCTCGATCCCGGCGTAGCTGAAGTGTTACGCTGGCCGATGCGTGAATTTTCATTCCGCATTCCGGTGCGTTTGGATGATGGTTCACTCAAAGTCTTTCAAGGTTTCCGCGTTCAGCACAATGATGCGCGCGGCCCCAACAAAGGCGGTATCCGTTTTGCAGCGAACGAAACCATGGACACCGTTCGCGCGCTCGCCACATGGATGACCTGGAAATGCGCCGTGGCGGATATTCCTCTCGGCGGCGGCAAAGGCGGAATCATTGTTGATCCCTCCACACTTACTGTAAACGAAAAAGAAGAAATGTGCCGCGGCTGGGTACGCGCCATGTGGAAGAACATTGGTCCACGCAATGATGTGCCCGCTCCGGATATCGGCACCACCCCTCAAATGATGGGCTGGATGATGGATGAATATTCACGTCTCGTCGGTCAATACACCCCCGGCGTATTCACCGGCAAACCGCTTGGTGGCGGCGGCTCTTTGGGCCGCACCGAAGCCACCGGCTATGGCGTGATCTACACCGTCCGCGAAGCGATGAAGCACCTTAACATTGATGGCAAAAATTCTGTCGCTGCCATTCAAGGTTTTGGTAACGTCTCTCAATATGCGGCTGCCGGCTTTGTTGAAATGCTCGGTGGTACGGTTGCCTGCGTTTCCTGCTGGGATCGTCACGACAAGAAAGCCTACACCTACAGCAAGAAAGGCGGCATTGATCCCCGCTTCCTGCTCACCATTGTGGATGAATACGGCACGATCGACAAGGCCAAGGCTCAGGATGCTGGTTACATCGTTGAAGACGGCGACGCCTGGATCACCAAGGAAGCCAATGTCTTGATCCCCGCCGCGATGGAAGGACAGGTCACAGCCGATACCATTGGCAAGATGTCCAAGGGCATCAAGATCGTAGCTGAAGGCGCGAACGGCCCCTGCACACCCGAAGCGGATGAATACTTCAAGAAGAACAACATCTTCGACATCCCCGATTTCCTCTGCAATGCCGGCGGCGTAACCACTTCCTACTTTGAACAGGTTCAGAACGATATGAACTTCTACTGGTCGAAGGAAGAAGTGCTCGAAAGACTCGACCAGAAGATGACCTCCGCCTTCAACAGCGTCGTTGATCGCAGCGAGAAGGAAAAAGTCTACATGCGCGATGCGGCCTACATGGTTGCGATCGATCGTGTGGTACAGGCCATGCACCTGCGCGGCTGGTTGACTGGCAAGCCGTAAGTAACAATGTAAAATGATTAAAGAGGATTTGCTCGCACTCTATTGGACACATCCTCGCACGCTTCATCCTTTAACTGGAAACTGATTCTGCTTTCTGGGGCAGAATCCCACCCAACATATTTTGATACAATCACCAGAAATTATCAATCACTTTCCAAAACTAACAAGAGGCCTTCATGTCCAAACAAACTTTCAAATGGGACGATCCATTCCTGTTCAACGATCAACTCACCGATGAAGAGCGCATGATCCGCGATACGGCGCGCAAATATTGTCAGGATAAATTAATGCCGCGCATCCTCGAAGCGAATCGCAACGAAACTTTTGATCGCACCATCATGGATGAAATGGGCAGCATGGGATTTTTAGGATGCACCCTGCCCGAAGCCTACGGCGGCTCGGAATTAAATTATGTCTCCTATGGGCTGATCGCCCGCGAAGTGGAACGTGTAGATAGCGGCTATCGATCTGCAATGAGCGTCCAAAGTTCGCTGGTCATGCATCCCATTTTTGCGTATGGTTCAGAAGAACAAAAGAAAAAATATCTGCCCAATCTGGCAAGTGGAAAATGGGTCGGCTGTTTCGGTCTGACCGAACCCAATCACGGCAGTGACCCCGGCAGTATGGAAACCCGCGCAAAAAAAGTGGATGGCGGATACATTGTGCATGGCAATAAAATGTGGATCACCAATTCACCCATCGCAGACGTCTTCATCGTTTGGGCAAAGCTGGAGGGCGAAATTCGCGGCTTCATTCTCGAAAAAGGAATGAAAGGCTTAAGCGCCCCGAAGATCGAAGGCAAGTTCAGCCTGCGGGCCAGTATCACCGGCGAGATCGTGATGGAAGAAGTTTTCGTACCCGATGAAAATTTATTACCAAATGTTTCTGGCTTAAAAGGCCCATTCGGCTGTTTGAACAAAGCCCGCTATGGAATTGCCTGGGGCGCCCTAGGTGCGGCTGAGTTTTGCTGGCATGCAGCGCGTCAATACACATTGGATCGTCCGCAGTTTGGGCGTCCGCTGGCTGCGAATCAGATCATTCAACTCAAACTGGCAAACATGATGACCGAGATTACATTGGGATTGCAAAGCACATTGCGTGTTGGCCGCCTGATGGATGAGGATAAATCCACGCCAGAGATGATCTCACTCATTAAGCGCAACTCATGCGGCAAGTCACTTGAGATCGCACGCATGTCACGTGATATGCATGGCGGAAATGGTATCTCAGATGAGTATCATGTCATCCGGCATGTGATGAATCTGGAAGCGGTCAACACCTATGAAGGCACACATGATATTCATGCCTTGATCTTGGGGAGAGCACAAACGGGGTTGCAGGCATTTTCGTAATTTGACGATGAACCGCAGACCATAGACCATCGTCCACGGTCTGCGGTCTATCGTCTATTTGAGTGGGGAATTTTGTCCGCTTTTTGGGTTTTCTCCGATATGTAAGTAGTGCTTGCATGAAGTCCTTTCGAGGTGACTTGTATGGAGAATGAAAATCCGCGGCGTTTGGATGTGGATTCCAAAATGGTTCAGCGTGCGCTGGAGGGCGATCGATCTGCGCTCGCGCATATGTATGATGCCTGCGCAAAACCGATCTATCGCTATCATCTCAGCCGCGTGGGTAATGCTCACAGATGCTGAAGATCTGACCGCGCAAACTTTTCTGGCGGTGATCGAATCTTTGGGGCGTTATCAGCACCGTGATAATTTCACAGCGTGGATCTTTCAGATCGCCCGCAATAAGCTGATGGATCACTTCCGCAGGAATCACGCTTACGGGGAGATCAATGAATCGGTCGTGGACCCAGCCCAGGGTGATGTGCTTGATGCGCTGGTTCGGGATGAGTCCCGCTTGAGGTTGAAGTCCCTGCTCCATTTGCTCGATGAAGACGAGCGTGAGTTGATCCGCCTGCGCTATACCGCAGAGCTTTCGTTCGTGGAGATCGCCCAATTGCTTGGGCGCAAGGAGGATGCTGTCCGAAAAGCCGTTCGACGCATTCTCGACCGTCTATCCATTCAGATGGAGGCGCAAAATGTCTGAACCCATTCGCTCATCTGAACTTGAAGAACTGATGAAAGATGTTGTCAACGTCCCTGAACCTGATGCGGAATTTATGAATTCCCTGCGCGCCCGCTTTATTGCGGAAGGACATGCAAGCGCAAAAAAGAATCAGGAGCTTCAAATGAAACAAAAAGTATTTTCGCTGCGCCTGACATGGGCGCTTGCAATTCTTGTATTGGTGAGCCTTGTAGTGCTGTTCACACGTCCCACGGTTGTGAATGCTTTGAAGAGATTATTTGGTTATGTTCCCAATATTGGCATAATCGATCAAACTGCTGAAGTACTGGTACTGACGGATCCGGTCACAGTCACTCGTGAGAGTATCACTGTCACAGTAGAGCAGGCTGTATTGACCAATGAAAAGACGATCATCGTTTATTCCTACATTCTGCCAGTAGATTTTTTCATCCCGGACAATACATCATTTGGAGACAGCCGTTCACCTGTATTGATACTGCCTGATGGAACACGGCTTGAACCCTTGGTGCGTCAGCGTCTCAACACCATGGATTGCCCTCAATGCTCAATGCGTTATGAGTTGGATTTCAGTGCTATTCCAGGCAATGTAACCGGCGCGGTCCTTGAACTTCCAAGCCTGGTGGCTGTTCCTGTTGAGTTAGCCCCGCAGGATTGGAAGTTCCAACTGAATTTCAAAGTTGCGGACTCATCGGATATTGTGCCCGTTATTCAGCAGGTGGTGACGCCTGTTCCAACTGTAATCGGCAGCGAACCCGCCAGTCCTGCATACGGCATCACCAACACGCTCGATAAATTTGTTGCCCTGCCAGATGGTTATATTCTGTATGGCAACATTTCGTGGACAGATCCCGTCATCCGCCCGTATGGTGCGAACTCCCACCTGGCCAGTATTAAAGATGCCAATGGAGTGGAAATCCCATTTGATTATGCAGATGCTGAAATGTATCCTGCTGAGGGTGAGTTACGCCAATATTGGGCATATAAGTTGAATAGCACGGATTTTGCCGCACCGCTGAGCCTGGCTTTTGTTGTAGAAGCAGCTCTCCCTGCAAATGAAGGATCATTTACTTTTGACCCTGGTCCAGATCCGCAGCAGTGGCAGAAATGGGATATTAATCAGGATGTGCTTGTGAACAATGAATCCGTCCATGTTCTTTCCGTGGAATATGCAGGCGAAGGATATTTCCTGTTCACTATGCAGTCAGACTCGAACATCATTGGCGCAGCGATCACTGACCTGGCACATCCTCCAATGGGCGGTGGTGGCGGGGGCGGCGGTGTGCCAGTGGTTGGAGATCCGTTTGGTGTTGGGTTTGGATATCAATTGCCTCTCCCAGAAGGTCCGCTTACACTGACTTTTACTCTCGTAGATATTCTCGTTCCCGGTGATTGGAACATTGTCTGGTCTCCATAAAGGAGTGTGTTATTTTATTTGAGATAAATGTGTGAGAAGATAAAAGTAAAAGGCCGCGAACAATTATTCGCGGCCTTTTACTTTAATTAAGCGAAATTTTTACGGAGATTTATATTCGCGATGACCTTCGAGGCAGGTAACTCCATCGGGGCCGACATTTGCATCATGGACGGTATCCGCTAACAGGTCGAGGCGGTCACCCGGATTTAAAGTCACCTGTTTGTTTAACAGGGGCAATCCGAAGGTGATGCTTCCGCTTACAACATAGATCACCTTGTTATAGCCGTGCTTGTGTGCCGAGTAAATATCATACGGCGCATTCGACCATGAGTATGGAGTCATTCCCTGCCCGGTCATGATCGCGAGCAGCAATTCTTCGGTCGGCGGGCTGGCCGACTCCCAGGGCGTCACTCGAAATGCGTTCGTTGTCATCTTGTTTTTTCCATCAACTCAATTCGGTTTCCAAACGGGTCGAAGATATGCGCGCGTTTGTAACCATCAAGCGGCGGTTGTGTCGTGTCGGTTTCAAACCCTGCGGATTGAACCTTTGCGATCAACCGGCTTAGATCATCCACGAGAAATGCGGGGTGCGCTTTGCGTGCCGGGCGGAAATCGATTTCGACCCCGAGATGTAGCTGTACTGTCCCGGCTTTGAACCATGCTCCGCCGCGGTTGGCTAATTCCGGCGGTTTGGGAATTTCGTGGAATCCCAACAAATTGATAAAGAATGCGCGTGCTTTTTCTTCTTCGCCCGCAGGCATTGCAATTTGAACATGGTCGATGCCGAGAATGTTCATTTTATTTCTCCGTTGGATACCCTGCTGCAATCCACGTGTTAAGACCGCCAAGAAGGGGTGTCACTTTGGTAAAACCATTGTGCAACATGAGGAACGCCGCACGGGCGCTCGTATGTTCATCTTGTCAGGTGCAGTAGGTGATGATCCATTGCGCTTTGTCTAATGGCACGCCTGCTGGGTCAATTTCAATTCCATCCAATGGGAAGGAGAGCGCGCCAGCGATGTGGGTTTCGGCATAAGACTCTGTGCTGCGTACATCCACAAGGATGGCTTGTCCATTATCAAGCGCGAGTTTGGCTTCTTCAACTGTCACGCGCGGCACATCGGCTTCTATGAGCGGCAATCCGGTTTGAGATTGATTTGGATAGGACTGGTTCGGATAGGATTGATTTGTTTCTGTTGTTTGCGGTGAGGCATTGCAAGCGGTGATCGTAAATAACAAAAGTAAAATTACGGCTAAGGTCTTTTTCATTGATTATCCTTGATTGTTCTTTTAAGTTTCGTCGGAGGGGTTACCTCCGACGAATTTGGGAAACTTATAACTCGCAATATCTTTCGACACGTTTGCCAATGATGGCGAGGCTGTCGGCCCAGAATTTCTTGGTGCGGATATTGATGCCAAAGCGGTCGGCGAGTTCTGCCGCGCGATTTTCGCCGGTGGATGCAAGCAGGTTCTTGTAATCGGGCACAAAGTCAGCGCCGCGTTTTTGGTAAATGGCATACAAGCCTGTCGCAAAAAGCAGACCGAATGCATATGGATAATTGTAGAAGGAGAAGCCGCTGCTGTAGTAATGAGGCTTCCAGGTCCACATGAATTTTTGCAGATATTTTTCATCGAGACCTTCGCCGTAGGTGGCTTTCTGGGCGCGTTCCATGATGTCGTTCAAGTCATCTGCGGAAAGCTCGGATTGTGCGCGGCGTTCGAAGACTTCCTTTTCGAAAAGATAGCGTGAGTAAATATCTACGATCACGCCTGTGGCGTTATTCATCTGCGCTTCGAGTACGGCCAATTCTTCCTGCGGATCAGTGACCTGCTTCAAGACGGCTTCGGTAACGATCGTTTCGCACATAATGGATGCAGTCTCTGCCAATGTCATCGGTGTGGACTGTTGCAGTTCGGTTTTGTTTGCTTGGTACGCACATTCGTTGTGGAAGGCGTGACCTAATTCATGCGCCAGTGTGCTGACCTGATCGAATGAGCCGTCAAAGTTGCTAAGAATGCGGCTTTCCTTCACGGCAGGAACGCCCATGCAGAATGCGCCGCCGCGCTTCCCTTCGCGTTGTTCGGCATCGATCCAGTTGTTGTCAAAGGCGCGTTGGGCAAATGCGCCGAGTTCTGGCGAAAACTGATTGAAGTTGCTTACGATAAAATCGCGCGCTTCTTCGTATGAGTATACTTTGTCGGTCTTGCCCATCGGAGCGGAAATATCCCACCAGGCGAGTTTCTCCTTGCCGATCAACTTTGCCTTGTGCTTGAAATATTTCTGGAACATCGGGAATGAATCTTTCATCGCGCCGAGCATGGCGTTAAGTGTGGCACGATCCATGCGGGCGAAATCGATCGAAGCGTGGACCGCATCTTCACGTCCGCGTTTTTTATCGAGAGTCAGCGTTTCACCCTTGACCCCGTTCATGCAGGCGGCCAATGTTTCTTTGACTGCCTCCCAGGCAATATTCTCCGCTTCGTATCCGCGGCGGCGGGTTGGTTCATCGGGATGTGAGCGCAGATTGATCAGCGCGGGCATGGGTAATTTCTGGGTTTTTCCATCCAGCTCAAAGTCGACGGAGAGCTGCGAGGTTAATGTCCCCTGCAATTTGCCGAAGGCATTGCCCCCGCTCAAAGTCAGTTCGGCGGCGAGGACTTCTTCCGCTTCGCTCATCATGTATTTGGATTGGTCAACGCTTTCATTGAGTGTGAATTCGTGTGCTTTGGCAGAAGCATTTGTCTTTGCGGCTTTCTTCACTGCGGCCTTGCCGAGTTTGCCGACCCATGCCTGGAATTTGGTATTGAGGATGCTCATCTGTACCGACATTTGTTCAAACTCTGAAAGGGCGCGCATGGCGTCTTTGTTGCGCGAGTCGGTGGTGACGTAGGAATAAATAAATGAGCCGAGGGTGCTGGAGAGTGTGAAGAGTGTATTGAAGCGGTCTACAGATTCGCCAAGCAGTTTGCCAAGTTTCTTCGGGTCGGTCTTTGAATCGGCCTTGTTGGCTTTCTTGAAGAAGGCTTCCATTTCATCCAGCAGGGATTTGTACTTTTTGATGGCGGACTTGAATTCTTTTGATTCGAGTGAGGGATAGACATTGGTCATATCCCAGCGAGGTGCAGAAAGTGTCATTTTGTTCTCCTTAACGTGAGATAGGGGTAGTATACCAAAGGGTTTGTGAACTTTTTTCCCTGTACTTCGTCTTATCTGTAATTGGATGAAAGCCGAAGCCGGTGGTTTTTCGGGCAAAATTAGAGTACAGTTAATTCATACATTGGAGGTGTTCTTATGAAACAGGATAAATTTCTGATCGGTATTTTGATCGGCATCGGCGCGTTGGTTGTTTTTGCGTTGACATTGTTTTTCACACGGCAGGGCAAGGTTGAATATATGGTAGATGATACGCCCGAAGGCGTGACTCATAATTATCTGCTTGCTCTTGTTAATAAAGATTATCAAAAGGCATACGGTTATCTGGCAGATTTGGATAACAAACCCACTTATGAAGAGTTTCGTCAGTCTTTTCTCAGCGGAAATACCAACCCTGATAGTGCGGGAGCAGATGTCGGTGCGGCGCAGATCAATCAGGATGTCGCATCAGTTGAGTTGAC
Source organism: Candidatus Villigracilis proximus (assembly GCF_016717045.1). NCBI lineage: Bacteria > Bacillati > Chloroflexota > Anaerolineae > Anaerolineales > Candidatus Villigracilaceae > Candidatus Villigracilis > Candidatus Villigracilis proximus. The sequence continues at coordinate 161,057 of NZ_JADJUO010000010.1, forward strand.
TGTCTATTATTCGTATAATGATCCGTTCTCTGCGAATACAGGCAGCAGTGATCGGGCATCTCTTGTATTGCAAGATGGTGTGTGGAAGATCACATATATGCCCTATAGTTTTTGGGGTTATGATTGGTATCAGATGAAACCGTAGGCAGAGGAGCAAACCATGAAAACGATTCGTAGACTTTATTTTTACGCAGTAGCCTTTATTAGTCTTGAAGTAATTCTTTGGGGCATGATCAGCCTTGTACGTTCGTTCTTTGGCAACCGTATTCAAAATGGTGTAGAGACCCTGGCGCAGGCACTTTCCCTGATCCTTGTCGGTGTGCCGATCTTCCTTTTTCACTGGATACTGGCACAGCGTTTTGCAGCAAAGGATGATGAAGATAAAACAGCCACGGTGCGCGCCGTATTTTTATACGGAATTTTGCTGGCCACGCTGATCCCTGTCACACAAAATCTGATTGCGTTGTTTACCCGTATTTTTCTATCCATCGCAAATCTTCAAGTTGACCGGGCCATTATCGGCGCTTCACAAACCTGGGTCGACAATCTGATCGCCATCCCGATCAATCTGGTCATTGCCGCGTATTTCTGGAACATCCTGCGTGTTGAGTGGACTTCCCTGACCGATACCGAGAACTTTTCAGATGTCCGCAGACTCTATCGCTTTGTATGGATGTTGTATGGCTTGTTGATGGTTATCTTTGGTGTGCAGCAAACTGTGAGCTTTATATTCTCATTGCCCACAAAACTGCTTGGGAATGTTGGATTCGAGTCCATTATCAATGCGATCGTTCTGCTGGTGGTTGGTGCGCCGATCTGGTTTTTCTCGTGGCGCATCCTTCAAAACGCTTTAGCTGATCCTGCTGAAAAGGAATCTTTTCTACGCCTTGGCATTCTCTATTTGCTTTCCCTTGGCGGTGTGATCACTGCCTTAACCGCCGGCGGAAATTTTATTTACACCATTCTGACCAGTATCTTTGGCGATTTCACCACCTGGCCGAATTTCTTTGCAGAGATCGGCTCATCCATTTCGCTGGGACTTCCCTTCGGCGTCATGTGGGCCTATTATGGAATTCAACTTAATCAACAATTTGCCTTTGATGAGAATCTTCCGCGCCGCGCAGGAAAGAAACGCATCTATTTTTATATTCTTTCCCTGATCGGTCTTGTGGCTGCTTTCTTTGGGACAGCCTCGCTTCTTTCCAATGTTATAGACCTGTTGACAGGTTCAGCTCATTTGGGCAATGGCGGCTTTGGCCGTGAAATTGCCGGTCCGCTTTCGGCTCTGATTGTTGGCGTGCCGGTTTGGATTTTGACCTGGCTACCGATGCAAATCGAGGCGTTCAACAATGGTGATGTTGGCGATCATGCCCGCCGCTCGATTGTCCGCAAATCTTATTTGTATTTTGTGATCTTTCTGGCTGTGATCGGCGGTATGGCTGCGGCGGTGGGATTGGTGTTTACGCTGATCAGTCAGTTGCTGGGCGGCGGTGACAGCGGTTTTGTCAATTCATTACTCGACACATTGCAGATACTGGTTTTATTTGCCATTCTGCTACTCTATCATTTCTTCTCATTGCGCAGAGATACCAACACGCGTGCCGGAGTGTTGGAGGAAAAACAGGAGAAATTCTCGGTATTGGTCTTTGATAAAGGTGACGGGAAATTTGGCGAAGCTGTAAAAGCCGCGTTCAAAAAGTCCGCGCCGAAGGTGACTGTCCTTGTGACCAACGCAAACGAAAAAGTGGCAGAGGATATCAAGGTCAACGCCATTGTTTTGCCGGGCTCACTGACGATAAAAGCGCCGGCTTCGCCAAATGTCGAAGCGTGGATCAACTCCTTTGACGGAACCAGGCTCGTCGTCCCGGATGAAGCGGCGGGCGTTTACTGGCTGAATGATTTCGGGCAGGCGGCTGATTCAGCGCGCGCTTTGGCTGAAGGGCAGGAAATCCGCCCGCAATCCGCAGCAAAATCAACGCCTGCGTGGGCATATGTTGCTTATGTTTTGGCAGCTTTATTCCTTTGTCAACTGCTTGCAATTCTCTTATCACTTGGCGTCTCAATGGTCGCTGGTTTTTAATGATATACTTTTGAAAAATTTCACTGCAATCGAGGGCGATAACCTATGAAAGTAACTGTCCTTCAAGAAAATCTGGCACGCGGTTTGAGTGTTGTCTCCCGCGCTGTTTCGCCGCGCAGTACGCTCCCTGTTCTTTCCAACATTTTGATCGCGAGTGATGAAGGCCGTTTACGGCTTTCTGCAACCAACCTTGAGTTGGGCATTACCTGTTGGATCGCGGCGCGCATTGATGAAGAAGGCTCCACCACGGTGCCGGCGCGTACCTTTGCTGATCTGGTAAATACTTTGCCTGGCGATCAGGTTCAGTTGATGTTGGATGTGAAAACACAAAGCCTGCATGTAAAAGGCGGCACATCGAACAACGATATTAAATGCATCGATGCGCAGGAATTTCCTCCATTGCCTGTGCCTGAAATGGACGGCGCTGTGCAGTTGAATGTGGCTGATTTTAAAGAGATGATTCAGCAGGTTGCGTTTGCAGCTTCAACCGATGAGGCTCGTCCCGTTTTGATGGGCGTGTTGCTGCATGTTGAAAAAGATAAGGTCACGATGGTCGCGGCTGATGGCTTCCGTCTTTCGGTGCGCAAGGCACAGCTCTCACAAGCCGTGGCACACCCGATCAATGTGATTATCCCGGCCCGTGCTTTGAATGAACTGGCACGCGTGGCGACTGACAGCGAAGAACCCATTTACATGGTGGTGCCCAAGAATCGCGGACAGGTTCTCTTCCGCGTCAAAGATGTGGAAGTGGTCTCGCAGTTGATCGACGGCACCTTCCCTGATTATCAGCAGATCATTCCGCGCAATTACAAATCACGCACTTTGGTTTCGACCGCGTCTTTGCTCAAGGCTTGCAAGCAGGCTGAGATCTTTGCCCGTGAAGGTTCAAATGTAGCGCGCTTCGATATCAAACAAGCCAATGGCGAAATGCAGCCCAGCGAAGTTGAGATCTCTGCCACCTCTGAAGAGACCGGCAAGAATGAAACCATTGTTGAAGCCACAGTGGATGGCGGCAGTGTCTTGATCGCCTTCAATGTGAAATTCCTGCGCGAAGCTTTGGAAGTTATCAAGACTCCAAACGTTGCGCTCGAAACATCCGCGGCCAACGCGCCGGGTGTGGTCAAGCCGGTGGGCGACGATAATTTCCTGCACGTGATCATGCCGATGCATTTGGGATAAAAATATAAAGTTGAATCAAAATCGCCAGACAGAAATTGTCCGGCGATTTTTTTGACTTAATCTACTAGAACATTTGTTCTGGTTAGAAAACGCTTCATTCTTAACTGTCACCTGCTCCTGTTTCCTCAAGCTGACTCAGCACTGGCAGTCGCTTGGTCAGCACAAGCCATAAGATAAACAAGCCCATGCCGATCCATGCGGTTGGCGCAGCAAGTGTTCCACCGAAAGCCATGTTAAATCCTGGCTTGAAAAATAAGATCGGCAACCCGGCAACTGCATTGACTGATCCGTGCGCCAGCGCCGCAACCCACGGACTCTTCGTGTTTAGATACAGCCATGAAAAAATGGTTCCAAGTAAAACACAAAAAACGATCATCATGAAAACACCCAGAACAGGATAGTCCGGATAGTTATGTCCCTGTGCAATTGCGGGTGCATGCCACACGCCCCAAATAATTCCGCTGATCAGAATCGCTTTCCATTGACCAAGCGGTAACAGATGCGGAAGTAAAAATCCGCGCCAGCCTAATTCTTCACCCAATGCAAACAACACATTTATGAAAGGCGCCAGTGTGATCGCAAACAAAATCTGAATCGCTACAATGGATTCAACGGGCACGGAATTTCCACCAGCGGCAGATGCCATTGCATCACGCAGCATCGTAAAACTTAGATCGAGTTTTGCCATACCGAAAAGCAAAGTGAGTAATCCGCCAAGGATGGATAATCCAATTGGCAATCCCCACGCCCAAAGATAAAAACGTTTTGGACCAAGCGTATTCAACCGTAAGCTCTTGAATGGTTGCTTCATAACGAACAGCGTTGTGATGATGGCCGCAATGCCTGGACCCCACATGGCGATTGCCCACAAGCCTTGAGTCATCAATTGTTTATTGACCGGTTCCATCTTTCCGAAAAGCAGCGGCGTCAGAAACAACGGCCACGAAATCAGGAACGTAATTAATGACGTTGATCTTGTTTGCATTTTCAAGAATGTGCGTGGACACAACTTCCCAGCCTTCTTCACCCCATTCATTCAAGAGTTGTTCCAACTCATCAGCCTTCACCCCAGACCATAATGAGCCGACAGTTTGTACACGATATTCCCATTTTGAGACTTCTTCAGCCATTTCAAACTCCTTATATTGTTGTGGAAACTTGATTGCTATTTTCAACAGAAGCCACTACAGAGGCTGTTTTTCAGGGTAGTTACTGTTTCACGTGAAACATTCAAGACTTTGTTTCACCGCGATACAACACATACGAATAGATCACCAGAAATAAACTGGAGCCGATCAGCGGAACGAACATTAGCCAGAAGGCTGTCATGCCGCCGAAGAATCCACCGAGGATCGCCAGCGCACCTGAAGCCATGAACAAGATCGAACCAATCTGATGCGTCTTGTCCCACACACTGTCACTGGACAAAGTCCACGGGGTGCGGATGCCGATGAAGAAATTGCGCTTGGCTTTCCGCAGCATGAATCCGATGGCGATGAACAACACGCCCATGAACGGCAGCATGGCGGTGCTCATCTTGAAATTTGAAAATCCGAGACTCCAGGCCAAAGTCAGCCCGTGGACGTAGAGCATGAAAGCCACGATCAGCACAATAAACAAATTGAAGCTCTCACGAAATTGTGCAATATTCGCCTTGAGCGGATCAACGCCCGGCAACACAATGAACAACGCCAGCATTCCCAGCGTAATGAGCGGCATGAGGAATACACCCCAAAACTTCGGCATGGTCCCATCCACTTCATCGTTGACATTCCAATGCGAAGCCATTTGATCTGGTAATTGATTCCAAAGAACGGCGCCCGCCAGCAAGGCCAGCGAAATCAAAATCAGCGCAATGATGGTTGTAGTTTTTGTAGACATTTTTGTTTTTCCTTTTCCAAACGTTTCACGTGAAACATTAACTGTTTACTAAGTACTGCGTACTAATTACTTTTCTTCCTTCGGTAAATTATTCTGGGCCATCGCGACCATGCCACTCAACCCGCCAAGATTCATCGAGTCCACTGCGGAAGACGGAACGATCACCAACGCGCCTTTTTCTTTCAAACCTTCAAACAACATATTCATCGCGCGCAAGTGCAATGCGGTGGGATTGTTGATATAAGCCTTTGAAGCCTCGGCAAATGAAGCCGCGATCTGCTGTTCCGACTCACCAAGGATCACGCGCGCCTGACGCTCTCGCTCAGCCTGCGCTTGGCGCGACATTGCATCTTCTAGAACCTGCGGAATTACCACGTCGCGGATCTCAACCGACTGCACTGTCACGCCCCAGGGCGTTGTGCGCTCGTCGATGATCTTCTGTAACTCGGCATCCATCTTTGCGCGGCCCACGAGAATATCCGCCAGAGTCATTTGGCCGATGATCTCGCGCAGCGCAGTCTGCGCCGCCCATGAAATCGCCGCGTTGTAATCAGTCACTTCAAGGGCGGCCTTCTCGGCATCCCATACAACCCAGAATAAAACCGCATCCACATCCACGGGCACGGTGTCTTTGGTCAGCGTTTTCTCGGCAGAAAAGATGTGACCGCCACACGATGATCGATCCACATCACAGCCGTGTCTATGATCGGAATGACCCAGAACAAACCCGGTCCTTTCAACCCGATAAATTTTCCAAGCCGCAGTACGATCGCCTTTTCCCATTGCGACGCAACTTTGATCGCGAATAAAAAGTAAGTTGCAATTCCGATCAATGCCAACATCACAGCGCCGATCGTCAGGTCTGATACCCGCGCCGCCTCGAGCAATACCGCAACCTTGATCGCGCCAATCAAAATGATCGCGAATATGAATCCGGCGATTGGCGGAATATGTTGATCATCTTTTCTTTTTTGGATTACTGACTTAAATAGTTTTGTATTCATTTTTAGATTCTCCTGATTAATTATGATTCACTATCTTTATCAAGCGCTTCTTTATTTAACTTGAAACTGTCTCTCACCATCTGGCTGACTTCTTTCTCTGAGAAGCCCAACCGAAAAGCCTCAGCAATGAATCGCTGCGTAAGCGCGGACAGCGATTCGTGTCTTAGCTTTTCGCTAACCTCTGGTGGCGGGATCTCCGAGATATATGTGCCGCGTCCTTGTTGGGTCGAGATGATCCGTGCTTCATCGAGGATGCGATATGCGCGAGCCACTGTATTAAAGTTGACTCTCAACTCCTGAGCCAGCGCGCGGACTGTTGGCAATTGGTCGCCTGGTTTGAGTATCTTGTTCACCAGTTGACTTTGTATCTGATTTACGATCTGGGTATAAATAGGTAAGCCGGAGTGAAAGTCTAGATGCAGGGGTAGTTTTTTCTCTGTCATAGATCATCCTTTATATTGTACTAATTGTATCATTGTAATAATTGTAGCCTTTAAGCGGGTTTTGTCAAGATGCAGGGCTTCCCTCTTCACCTGCTGTGAATCTGTCAGGATCGCTGAATCAATTTACAGTTAAGAAGGATGCGTTGTCTGCTTATTGTCCTCTTATAAATTTAAGATAATCGGCATGGTAGAATTTATGTAGTACTGCATGTTTTGTAAAATCATAATTAAATTTTTTAAACTCTACAGTTTGGAAAATTAGGCGGCGAGCAGTATCCGCATTCAATTAAAGGAGTGACAAAATGGAATCAAAAACTGGTACATGGACTGAGAAAAAAGGTTTGGCTCAAATGTTAAAAGGCGGTGTCATCATGGATGTGGTGAATGCCGAGCAAGCCAGGATCGCGGAAGAAGCGGGTGCGTGTGCGGTGATGGCGTTGGAGCGTGTCCCTGCTGATATCCGCGCAGACGGCGGCGTGGCGCGTATGTCTGATCCTGACATGATCTTAAAGATCATGGAGGCGGTCAGCATTCCAGTGATGGCGAAGTGCCGCATTGGACATTTTGTGGAAGCACAAATTTTGTAATCACTCGGTGAGGATTACATTGATGAATCTGAAGTGCTCACTCCTGCGGATGAAGAACACCATATCTTGAAGCATAATTTTAAAGTTCCGTTCGTTTGTGGATGCCGCAATATCGGTGAAGCCTTGCGCCGTATTGGTGAGGGCGCAGCGATGATCCGCACCAAAGGCGAAGCAGGCACAGGCGATGTAGTGGAAGCGGTTCGTCATGCACGTTCGGTGATCGGTTCGATCCGCCAATTGCAAACGATGGGCGATGAAGAGTTGATGACTTTTGCCAAGAACAACGGTGCGCCGTATGAATTGGTGAAGGAAGTAAAAGAGACCGGCCGTATGCCCGTTGTGAATTTCGCGGCTGGTGGTGTGGCGACTCCGGCGGATGCGGCTTTGATGATGCATCTCGGCGTGGATGGTGTCTTCGTTGGCTCCGGCATCTTCAAAAGCGGTGACCCTGCCAAACGCGCGGCGGCCATTGTGAAGTCTGTGACCTTTTATCAGGATGCATCTGTTCTTGCGGAAGTAAGCCGGAATCTTGGCGAGGCCATGGTGGGACGCAATGTTTCACAGATGCCCGAAGGCGAGAAGATGGCAGGACGCGGCTGGTAAATAATAGACAATGGACGATTGACCATGGACAATAATTTGGGTTATGGTCAATCGTCCGTCATTAATGGTCTAACATCATGAAAATCGGAGTCCTCGCCTTGCAAGGCGATTTTGCAGAACATATCTCCATGTTGAAGAAGATCGGCGTGGATGTAGCTGAAGTGCGTTTGCCAAAACATCTCGATGGCCTGGATGGCTTGATTATGCCGGGCGGTGAATCTACGACCATTGGAAAACTTTCAGTGGCTTATGGTTTGATGGAGCCGTTAAGAGAATTTGGAAAAAGCCATGCCATTTGGGGAACCTGTGCAGGCGCGATCTTTCTTTCAAAAGATGCAAAGTCTGATCAACCTTTGCTGGGCTTGATGGATATCAAGGTGCAGCGCAACGCTTTTGGCCGTCAGGTGGATTCGTTTGAGACAGATCTTGAAATTGACGAGTTGATGAAAGCCACCGGTACTGAACATGCGTATCACGCGGTTTTCATCCGCGCGCCGTTGATCGAATCAGTACATGGAAATGCAAAAGTGCTTTCGGCGCTTGAAGACGGGCGCATTGTTGCCGCACAGGAAGGCCATCTGTTGGCTACATCGTTTCACCCTGAATTAACAAACGATACACGGTTTCACGAATATTTTATTTCCCTGGCTTCATAGGATTTCCCGCAGAGTAGTAAATGCCACACCTGTAAAATATAGATCATGTCCATTCGTCCGCTTGATATTTTAGATATTCCCACACTTGCACGTTATCGGAATGATGTGCTCACTCTGGATAACGCGCGTGCTCTCACGCGTGGGCATCCGCTCGGGGCGATGGGCTTGCTGGCTTATGTAAATCCTGTGCGGCATATTTATGCGGCGGTGGCGAACGGCACAAACGATGTTTTATTGGGCGGCATCATCCATACGCGCGGCGAGCCGTATGCAAAATTGTTGTATCTTGTTCCGGGGTCTCATCTTGTGCATCAGGAGTTGCCCGCGCTGATCGAACATCTATCTGTAGAAGCTGGAAATTGGAAGGCGTTTCATGTCCTTGCAGAAGTGGATGAGTTAAGCGGTGCCTTTCCCGCGCTGCGCATGGCGGGTTTCTCTGTCTACGCCTGGCAGAGAATGTGGGATGTGAGTCATTTACAGAAAACAGAAGCAGGCTCGGGGTCAGGCTGGGAGCGGATGAGATCAGTCGACCTGCCCGCAGTGCAGAGTCTGCATTATCAGATCGTGCCGCCGTTGCTGCATCCGGTTGAGCCTGCACCGAGTCGTGAAACGGGATTGGTATATTCAGAAAGTATGAAATGTTATGTGAACGTCAACGCTGGCGCGTATGGCATCGTGTTAACTCCGTTGGTTCACCCTGAAGAAAAAAATGTCGGAGAAAAACTGGCTGCACTTGTAAGTCATTTGCCAGATCGAAATGGACGCCCGGTATATTTTTGCGTGCGCTCCTATCAAACATGGCTGGACCCCGTCCTTGAAGATCTTGGCGCAAGCGTCGCGCCGCGTCAGGCGATGATGGTCAAACATCTCGCGCATTTGGTCAAAGCCGGGCAAACAGCGCGCACAGTTCCAGCCAATGTAAGTGTGCAGCCTTCGCGTGTCAGTAGAATGGATATGGATGAGTAGTTGGTTTGCTTTTGATAATGGCCGAAGCATCGGCAAAATTAGCACGGAAGGCGGGGTTATTCTGCGCGATGAAGAACACACAAAACGTGTGCGTATTACGCTAAAACGCGGCAGCGGTTATATTTCTGTTTCCTGCAATATTTATGGACGCATGGATCACACGCGTTTCTTCGGCACGGTTTCTGAAGCGCAGCGTGAATATATTTTAATGAAGTCTTCCCTGGGGAACATGATCGAAAATGTTTTATCGGCAGCCCCGAAGGACATTCAGGTTTGGGAAGCGATCTCACAATTTGTCAGGCGGTTTCCTTAATGTTAAAAGCGCTCATCTTCGATTTTGACGGGCTGGTTCTCGATACAGAAACCCCCGAAGTTTTGGTATGGCAATCCATTTATGAAGAACATGGATTTGAACTCCCCATCCATGAATGGGAAAAAACCGTGGGCGGATACGGCATCTCAAACTTTAATCCCGCCGAGCATCTCGCGCATCTTTCTTCGGGACGGCTGGATGCTGTTTCTTTGAGATCACGCTACCGAAAGGAAGCGGATGTCATCATCCATGCCAATCCCATTTTACCGGGTGTGGTGGAGATCATTGAAGAGGCAAAACGCGCAGGTCTGCAAGTTGCCATCGGTTCCAGTTCGCCGCATTCGTGGGTGGATACACATGCCAAACGGCTGGGGATCTTCGATTATTTTGATCACGTAATCTGTCAGGACGATGTAGCCCCTGGCAGGACAAAGCCAAATCCAGATATTTATCTAAAGGCGCTGGAACAGCTCAAGGTTAAGAATGATGTGGCTGTCGTTTTTGAGGATTCTCTCAACGGCGTGCTGGCGGCGCGGCGTGCAGAAATTTTTGTGGTGGCGGTTCCCAATCCGCTGACTGCAAAGATGGGCGTCTCCGGTGATCTGACTGTTTCTTCGCTGGCCGGGCTGTCTTTGGAATTTTTATCGGAAAATATGAGAAAGACAAGTGATGCCTTTAAATCGTAAAAAGTTTTTTTGGATCGCCGGTTTTTTATTGGTAATGGCGATTGTCGTATTAAGGGGCTTGAATCAAAACGCGCCTGCAACACCTGCCACACCCACTGTTGATATTTCCCCATCTCCCACATGGACGCCCGCTAAAATTCCGGTCACGATTCGCATACAGGATGGTCCGCTTAAAAATGCGATCATCGATGCAGGCGATTATCTCGTGCGCCAGCAGCTGCCGAACGGCGAGCTTTCCTATCAAGTGGATTTTATGAGCGGCGAACGTTCGTACTCGCCTTCGTATCTGCGCTTGATCGGCGGAACGGGTTCACTTTTTACCGTGTGCCGAGTTTCAGAAGATTCAAAATATTGCGATGCGGGCGATCTGGCGCTTGAGCATTATCTCGAATTTCTCATCAGTAAACCTGAAACTTTCAAAGGGACTTGTCTTTACACATCGGGCAATTGTCAACTGGGCGGTTCGGCGCTGACCGTGGATGCGATCTACAAACGCTGGCAGGCCACGGGAGATCTTTTTCTTGGTGATCGCAATCTACTTAATACCGCGATTGATCTCGGCTATTTCATCGTGTCGATGCGCAGGCCGGAAGGCGGCTTCTATCATTCGTATGATCCGCACTTTGGCGGCACAGTAGACTCTGATTTTGTGATGACCAATTTCCCGGGCGAAAGTCTGCTGGCGCTGACACAGCTTTATGAAATGACAGGCAATGAATTCTGGCTGAAACAGGCGCGTGACGTGAATGACTTTATGATCGCTCAGCCCATTTCAGAAGATCATTGGCACAGTTACGTCTTCAGTATGTTGGCACGGCTGGATGCCTTAACAGAAACAGATAAATTCTACGCGCGGCAGATCGCCGATTCGATCATTGCGGGCGAAGTCCGCTCGCTGCACCCGAGCAACAACAGCATCTCAAGCGCCACAAAAGTGGAAGCGCTTTCGGCGCTGGCGCAGGCTTTCTATCTTTCAGATACAGACCATAAATGGCTTGACCCTGAGATCCGCACCTTCATTACCTTTGTGCAGGCACGTCAACTGCCAGGCAATAATTGCGGCTGGACGATCCCTGCTGAAACGGCTGCGAATTTTGGCGGCGGTATTTTCAGCAGCTGCGAAGAGCCGACCATCCGCGTGGACGGGCTGCAAAACTGGATCAATGGCGCGACAACATATCTCGAATATCAGAGTATGATTAATGAGAAGTGATTTCTGCGGCTTGAACTCCAGGCCGTAAGTAGTAAAAAAGGAGATAACTATGAGTATCGGAAAAGTAAAATGGCAGTCCATTGTTTCACAATATGCCTACCCTGCAACATGGCGCAGTCTGTGGCAGGTGTTCAATTCAGTGATCCCCTTCTTTGTGTTGTGGTATCTCGCATATCGCAGCCTTGAAGTTGGGTACTGGTTGACTCTTCTGCTTACCATCCCCGCGGCAGGCTTCATGGTGCGGATGTTCATCATCTTCCATGATTGCTGTCACGGTTCGTTCTTTAAAACCCCGCTCGCCAATGACCGTCTGGGATTGTTGATCGGCGCCGCGGTCTGGACGCCCTACTACGAGTGGAAACATAACCATGCCATTCATCACGCCACCGCCGGCGATCTTGACCGTCGCGGTGTGGGCGATGTGTACACCATGACTGTTGAAGAATATATCGCAGCTCCCTGGTACACAAAGATCGGCTATCGCATCATGCGCAGTCCGATCATCCTGTTTACCATTGGAGCGACGATTGTCTTCGCCATTACCCATCGTTTCTGGACTGCGAAATCAGGCAAACGTGAACGCAACAGCGTCATTTGGACCAACATGGCGCTCTTCGCCTTCGTCGGCTGGACGGTTTATCACATTGGCTGGCAGGCTTATTTAATGGTTGAATTGCCAATTTTATTGATGGCCTGCGGCGCGGGTGTCTGGTTGTTTTATGTCCAACATAATTTTGAACCAACCTATTGGGAACGCCACAAAGATTGGGAGTTCTTCAAAGCCGGCATGGACGGAAGTTCCTTCTATAAACTTCCAAAGGTTTTGCAGTGGTTCACCGGCAACATCGGTTTCCATCACATTCATCACCTCAGCCCGAAGATCCCCAATTACAAACTGGAACAATGCCACAAAGAAAATCCCATCTTCCAGATCGAACCGATCACATTCAAGGACAGTCTGAAATCGCTGTACTTCCGCTTATGGGATGAGAAGGAAAAAATGCTTGTTGGCTGGCGCGCAGTAAAGAAATACAAGATGCAAATGCAGAACAACAAGATGTAAATAAAAAGGACTGGCTCAAAAAGCCAGTCCTTTTTATTTATTTTGGTATTAAATTAGATAACCTTTTCACGCAGCGCCGAACTGATATAGTCCATTGTGGCGACCACGATCGCAATGGCAAGCATTTGAGCGCTGGCCGCGCGATAGTTGAGCAGGTTAATATTTTGCTGTAACAGGAAACCGATACCGCCGCCGCCCACAAAACCGATGATGGTGGACATGCGCACATTGATGTCCCAACGATACATGGTGTAGGAAATATATGGAGGGATGATCTGCGGGATGACCGCGTAAATAATGGTTTGTAAGCGGTTCGCGCCTGTGGCTTCAATCGCCTCCAGCGGACCGGATAAGATGCTCTCAACCTGTTCAGAATAAAGTTTTGCCAGGCTGACGATGGTGTGCAAACCCAATGCCATTACCCCTGCAAATGGACCAATCCCCACTGCGATCACGAAGACGATCGCCATGACCAAAGCTTCCACCGAGCGCAGCGCATTGAGAAATGTGCGGGTAATGGAATAGATCACCATGCCGATCGGCAGGGAGTCTTTTGGCTTTGTAAAAAATGCAAGCAGAAGTCCTGCAATTGCACCGGTCATCATTGGCAGCCACAACGTATACAGAGGCTCGCCAATTTGATACAGCCACTCCACCAGTTGCCCAACCAGACCGAACACGGTTGCTCCGGCGATGGTGGTCAGGATCAGGTTTAGCACTTTAATTCCGGAGGCGGGCAATTTCTCTGAACCATATTGGCCCAGACGTCCCAACACACTGCTAAGCGCGCCGCCCGCTGCCAAAGCTCCCAGGACGGGCGTAATGATGGCAACAATATCTCCCACCTGAAAGAGGAAATATCCCATGAAACCAAAGGAGCCGAGAGGAATTTCGATAGCCTTTCCAGCACTCATTGCCAGGCTTGCCAATTGGAATAATCCATAAAAGCCGATCAGAATTACCATGAAGAGCACGCCCAGCCGCGCAAATCGCACAGACTGACTTGGAAGATTGATCTCCTCCTGAGGCAATGCCCAACGCACACCAAACCACATCAGCATTGGAGAGATCAGAATGCTTGCAATATTGACCCAGGCGTTCGAGCCAATGACTGAACTAAAATCCCCGACCCAGCGCACAACAATAAACCCGATCACGATCCCAATCGGCCACCCCAAAACAGAAAGGGCAATACTTGTCAGCGGACTTTTGACCGTTTTCATCAAATTACGTGCGGCGATAAAACTAAGCGGTATGGCGAGTATTGTCCCAAAGACTGTTGCCAGAAGCGCGAGGAATACAGTTTCAACGATCTTATTCCAGGTATCGTAGGCGGTTTGGGTGAAATGCGGCGAGCCGGTATTTCGTCGAAGGGTGGCGCGGATGTATTGAACACTATCACTTGGACGCTTTGGAATTTCCATGCTCATCAGGAAATGTCCATCTGCATCTGTTTCTGCATTTTCACGGCCCAGTGACACAACATTGCTTGAGTCACTACCGGGGATGAACCGCACGGGTCCGACGGTGTAGGGAGCAAAATTGAAACCTTCCACTTGCACCACTTCACCGGGAGCTGCGCAGCCGGGTGTGACAATGAGATATGGCTCAGATGTGTTTTGCTCCGGCGCGGCTTCTCCGCTATCATCTGGCCGGCAGGGAACATAGATGGAGAAATTAACCACCTCTTCAACCTGGTCGTACTCAAAGATCTCAGGCTGCGCCAGAGCGCGCGTCACACGTGTCAAACTCTGCTGACGATTTTCACTGCGGAGTTCTTCCAGGTCCACTTTTGTGATCTGAAAGCCATACGCAAAAATTACCATCACCAAAAAGGTGATCAGTCCAACTTGAATGGATTTCCAGGGGGATGATTTCTTTTTATTATTCATGGTCATCTCATCCTACCCGCTCTGCATCGCGGCCATAAATTTCCTTGAATTTTTTGTCGTCGATCTCGGTTGGCAAACCTTCAAACACCAGTTTCCCCTCATTCAAAGCAACAACCCGATCTGCATAGCGATGGACGAGATCAAGAAAATGCAGGCTGCACAAAACGCAAACCCCGTCATTCTTGTTGATATCTTCCAGATGTGACATGATACTGTGCGCAAGGACAGGGTCAAGGCTGGCGACCGGCTCATCGGCCAGAACCATTTTCGGGTCCTGCATGAGCGCGCGCGCGATTCCCACTCTTTGCTGCTGGCCGCCACTTAATTCATCAGCGCGTTGGTATGCCTTTTCAGCGATCCCGACTCTTTCCAGTTGTTTAATTGCCTTATCAATATCCTCTTGTGGAAAGCGGTTGATCAAACTCCAGGCCGGGTTGACATAACCTAAACGTCCCGCGAGGACATTGGTGATCACTTTCGAGCGATGCACAAGATTGAAGTGTTGGAAGACCATGCCGATCTTACGGCGGATGCGGCGCATCTCCTCTTGTGAAGCAGCGGTGATATCTTCACCATTCCACAGGATCTGCCCCGAAGTGGGTTCGATCAGACGATTAATGCAGCGCAGCAAAGTGGATTTGCCCGATCCGCTCAGACCGATGACCGCCAGAAACTGTCCATCCGGCACATCAAAGCTGACGTTATCGAGAGCCTTTACTCCACCATCATAAATTTTGGTCAGGTTTTTGATTTGAAGCATATTGGGTATCCTGAAAAAGTGATGCCAGCACTGTGTGCTGAATGGTCTACATTATAAAAGGTATCTGGCATAAAACCATAAAGGTCTGTCCTGCAAAATACATCTCAAATTGCAAAAGAGACCTTTAGGGTTTTCACGCGTATAAAAAATTTGGGGCAGGGAATTTTCCCTGCCCCAAAAAATACTAAAACGGGCAAAACTACGGTTCGATCTTGTAGCCAGTGGCTTCAACCATCGCGCGAACCATGTCATATTCTGCATCGGTTGCGGGAGCAAGGCCAGACCAGCCATAGAAGTCAGCGGAGCCGATGGAGGTGCCCCATGCTTCAGTTGCAGCAAAGGCTACGAGTGCTTCTTCGATCTGAGCACGGACATCAGCCGGGAACTCAGGACCAAAGGAAAGGGTGTCATTCGGGATGGCAGCAGAGACAGCCAGAACACGGACCTTCTGAATTACATCAGGGGCTTCGGTGCGGATGTTGGCGCGGGCATCGAGAATACGATATCCGTCGCAAAACAGTTTCTTGCCCTCGGCGTCAGGAGCACAATTTGCAATCGCTTCTTCTGGAATTTCATACTGTTCGAGGCCAGTGATCGTACCGGCTTCATAATCAGCATAGGTGAACACAGGGGCACCATCAGGATTCAAAGGTACGCTATAGAACACGGTACCGAAATCCACTTCGCCGTTGTACACAGCGGTGACGGTCTGGTTGTGACCACCGGTCTGAACCTGTTCACCGGGGGTGATGCCAGCGGCGGCAAATTCAACAGCAGGGACCATATAACCAGAGGTGGAACCCTGATCGCCATAACCCCAGGTTGCGCCTTCGAGATCTTCAAGGGTCTGGAATTCGCTGTCACGGGCAACAATGTATTCAGCCCAGTAAACCGGGTATCCAAAGCGGATGGCCTTGAAAGATACATCCACACCGCACAACTGGCTGGCAATGGCATAACCCAAACCGGGGATGAAAGCCATGGTATCAGCAGGAGAGGCGCACATTTCTTCAATGGTCGCAGCGTATGAAGTAGGAACGGTTACTTCGAAGGTCAGGCCAGTGGCTTCATTCAAAGCGGCAGCCATGACTTCACCACCGGTTACGATGATGTTCGCATCCACTGAAGGGACGAACAACACTTTGATCGGGTGTTCGGGTGAACCCACAGCGGGCATGGGCGGTTCAGTTGCAACTGGGGCTTCGGTGGGAGCTTCGGTAGCAGGGGCTTCTGTCGCAACAGGGGCCTCGGTGGCCGCAGGGCCACAAGCTGACAACATCATCGAAGCAGCTACGATGAGAGTCAACAGGACGAAAACTAAACGTTTGTTCATATCTTCTCCTCTAAGAGATATAAGATTGATGGGGTGGTGACACCCCTGACTTAAAGATGATAGCCTAAAACACTAGTGCAAACAAGTACGCTTGTCTTAAAAAAAGATTATGTAACTCACTGTTTGCAATTACATATCTAAAGCAAACAACTTTAATTCCACATCATCGGCAGAAAGCCTCACCATTTTTTCAAATTTCAACCCGATCTTTTCAAGAACACGAATCGAACCCAGATTATCCGGCGTTGCGATTCCCAGAATTCGTTTTAATCCCAATGTATCTCGCGCATACGTCAACACCGCAGAAGCCGCTTCAAACGCATAGCCCTTCAACCAGTACTGCGGCAGAAAGGCGAAACCAACATCAACATCTTTTAATGAATCTCTTTTCACCAGACCGCACATCCCGATCGGAATTTCACTCCCCTTGAGCAGGGTTAGATATAAACCGAAACCGTTTCTTTCGTAACTGGCAACTGCTCCCGTTTCGATATAGCGTTTCGCATCTTCAAGAGTTCTCACACCCCTGTCACCAATATATTGAATGAATGACGGCTGATTTAAAAGATCCAGAATAAAAGCGGCATCGTCTGTGGAAAGTTTGCGGAGCAGTAAACGGTCAGTTTCAATAATATTCATAGCCCGATTATAGCGGATTCATTTTATAGTTGTCTGCATATTCTCCTGGCGGCAGCAGAACCTTGAATTCAGTTTCAGGGCAAATGAAAACAGAGTGCGGATTCTGCATCTCATCTTTAGATAAAAGTCCCAGCCTTTCATATAAGCTGAAATAGATATTCTTTGCGCGGCCTGTTGTAAAAGATATCTCTTTATGCCAGACAGCATACTTTCCCACCTTGTGAGTTGAATTATAAAAATAACCATCCACCGGGTGAGTAAGGATCAACTTCATCTCGTCTACAGATGAAAAGCCTTCGGTGAGGGAGACAGGAACCCCGGTATCTTCAATCTCAACTTGAGCATCACACCATTTGGAGTCGATCGTGTATTTGTAGCTGTGATAACGCCGGGTCAGTGGATCCTGCTCGAAGAGACTTTGATAACGGGCATAATACCAGGGAATTCCCCACGCGCCCTTTGCAAAATAAACTACAAAGGATCCCAGGGTTGTGCCAAAGAACCAGACCGCGTGCTCCCCGCTTCTCTTATCTATAACATACACGCGGAAATTGGTTTGTCCAAAACTGAATTTTAGAAACGGAAGATTTATAAAATGAAAATCTACATCCCAAAATGGGACCGCGCTCATTAACGCCATCTGTTTGCCGCCAATTGTGAATTCCGGGATTTCAAAATGACTGGCTGGTATATAGGACTCCAATCGTGATTTCGGCAAAGCATAATTGATCAAGGCGAAATGTTTCAACTTTGAGCGCACATCCACCCACCCGTCTTGCGGGGGGGGAAGCCTTTGGTTCAATATATCTCGATAATTGAAGGTCATGTTTTTTTCTCGTGTCACCGCCTGAAAAAGCGGCGAGACTTTATCATTGATCCATTCTGATTCTTTTGCAAGCGGTGAATGTTGATCCGTATAACGCCGTACACTTTCTGCTGTCGAAAAAGCGATCACATAATCACCAGATCCATTGCTCATGGACGC
The DNA here is from genome assembly GCF_016717045.1 of Candidatus Villigracilis proximus. Lineage (NCBI taxonomy): Bacteria > Bacillati > Chloroflexota > Anaerolineae > Anaerolineales > Candidatus Villigracilaceae > Candidatus Villigracilis > Candidatus Villigracilis proximus. The sequence continues at coordinate 179,340 of NZ_JADJUO010000010.1, forward strand.
GCCTGTGCGAGCCAGCCCGGCCAATGCCCGCGATGCGAGGCGAGTTAAATTGCGGTCACTTAATGGAGCATCGGTTGCCACCACGATCATGATCGAGCCATCCGCATCACCGCGGTCAATGGCATCTTTCAGATAATATTGCCCCAGAGATTTTCCGACGGGCAAGCCGTCCATTTGTAATACACCGCCAAAGTTAGACTGTACCAATACGCCAACAGTTACTCCGCCGAGTTCATGAGGCAAAATGCGCGAACTCGTGCCGATGCCACCCTTCCAGCCAAAAGCCATTGTGCCTGTCCCTGCGCCAACGGCGCCCTCTTCAACCATCCCATCATGAGCCTGCTCAATCGCCTGCCCGATCAGCGCGGATGTTAAAGCCCGTGCGCGAATATCATTTAAATAACTGTCGTTGGTTTCGCCCACCAATGGATTGACTGAAACTACATCTTCATTCCCCGGCTGAGACAAGGTCCATGCGATGATGGCATCAGCGGCTTGCGGCACAGCGAGCGTGTTGGTTAATACTATGGGCGTTTCGATCTCACCCAGTTCCATCACTTGGGTACTGCCCATTAATTTTCCGAAGCCATTGCCCACGGCGATGCCCGCGGGAACCCGTCGGCGAAACAGATTGCCCGGGTGCGGCAGAACAGCTGTCGCACCGGTACGAATCGAGTCGCCTTCGAGCAGGGTCACATGCCCAACGCGGACTCCTGTCACATCGGTGATCGCATTCAGGCGTCCCGTCGAAAGAATGCCGGGGGCAATGCCCAGGTCACGCGCGCGCATCCGCTTTGACGAGTTTAGGGGAATGAAAATTTGATCCAGCGGCTTCGCGCCCACCACGCAGTTAATCTCCTGCATTTTATCTGGCCATGAATAAAAATTCCCCCAATTGCGGGGGCAGTTTGCGGATTCCCCCCCCCATGGTGTATCTCCGAATTAGATGGGGTCCGGGTCCAGTAAAAATAATCTACCCTTCCGCCGATAGACGTTTGGGGGCAGATGACAATCCAACTTCCACGCTGAGTCTCATCCATCTAGTCTTTAACAGCAAGCTAACCGAGGACCAGGTTTATCTCCAAATAGATGTTAAAAGGTGGGGCGATGACCAATATTCCACGAACTTACCGGCCTTTAAACAAAACCCCGTAAAAATAACCCTGCTCGCCCACTTTGAGATCTCTCCGATTTTTGGACACTCATTCGAATGGGCACAAGATAACGGCCTTCTTTGGGGAACAGGAAGTCTTCCATTCAGTTTTGCCGATCTGCACGTGGACAGGGATCACGCCCCAACCATATGTGACGCTGGCTGAGATCGCTTTCAATTTACGACTCTGCTCTTCAGGGATGGCGACAAAGAGAAAGGGAGACGGGCCGCGCCAGTAGAAAATTTCGCCTTCAAATTCGATGATCATTGGCACAGTATACCAAACGCTCAAAAGCATGCCGCCTTTGCTTAGGGGTGGAAGTTCCTATGAACAAGCAGCCTGCTTTCATTTTATTTTTCAATGATCTCAATCAGGTCGTCGGGGAAATTAACTACGTAATCTGGGTGGCCGCCAAGCAAATGCTCCAAACTCTGATGCCCCCAGGTTACCGCGATGCTTGTAACTGCGGCTTCTTTTGCTGCGCGAATATCGCTTAAAGAATCTCCCACCATAAATACGGCTTCCTGCTTTGTGTCTGCTGAAAACTGGTTTCGGGCAATCGAGATTTTCTGCGCCTTGGTGCCAGGCGAATCAACTCCATATACTGCATGGATACACCTGCTCAAGCCGTGTTCAACAAGAAAAGCATTTACGTTTTGTGATGAATTGGTTGTAACAATGGCAAGTGTGTTGTTGACTGAAAATTTTCTGACGATATCACTCAACCCATTAAAAATTGCAGGCGGGGATTTCTTTTCAGCGAAGCGTTTTAAACAACTTTGGACAAATTCATCCACAAGATTTTCAGGGACTTCGCATGCCCGCCCGAACGACGCAAATGACATGATCTCAAGATTGCTTAGATCATCTTTTTTCACAACATGCTTTACACCTAATTCATCACAAACTTCCTGACCAAACTGAACCAGGTCATCAAGAGTATCTGCAAGAACGCCGTCGAAGTCGAAAATAATCAATGCCATAAAAAATTTCCCATTCAAATTTGATTTTGTGCCGGTGAACATGTCCACTGGCGCGAATTTTTTCAAGATCAGAAAAAGGTCAACGCCGCGTGTGCCTGAAATATTTGACATGAGGCGGCAGTCCCTGTTGAGCATAGCTTGGGAGAGACCCAAATACTGCAATCACAATTCCAGTTATTTAGAGTGTAAAGGATGTTTACGGCAGCATCCATGACGGAATCCCATTCAGCAGGTGAATATTCCGCTAACCTTCTATTGCACAACACGAGTTTAATCTAGTTTTGAAAATAGTTTTTTTGTATTGAAATAATTAAAACAAACCTGTCAGTATAGGTGATCATTTTTGTAACCAGACTACTATCTTGAAAATTCTTTTCGTCATAAATCTCGTCGTAAGACCCCCCGCTAACTTTTTGAACGGCATTTTGAAGAGTAAAATTACGAGTTTCTTTTTCAGCAAATTCAGATTCTAGTGAAAGACCGTCTATCTCATAACTACAATCACGACCAGGCAGGTCAGATACAAGCTTTCCTGGATACGGGTCATAATACTCTTCCAGCATCTTTTCACAAGGGGTATCTGGTCTATATGATGGGGGATTCCAGCCAATACCAATAATTTTCTGCTCGAAGTTGATCATTTGTTGGCGAAAGCTGCCATTGAATCCGTAAAATTTTGTTATTCGAAGCGAACACCGATATGCATAGCCATCAGATCTTTTATAATTATTATCTCCTCTGGAGCAATAATCATGCGTAGCTGTTTCGTAATAATTATAGTGAAGAATATTTTGTAAGTCCTCAAAAGATTGGTTGATTTCTGCTGTGACCGCTTCTCTTCTAGCATTCATTGCGGAACTGTTTGGGCTTGGTGCAGGTTTTAGATTACTAATGAGCCCGCCTAACCCGCCATTAAAAATAATGGCCAATGTAAAATAACTACAGCCGATGATAAAGACAATTGCAAAAATAACTCTTGTAACGATTTTTTCTGCCACATTATGTCTTCTTACTTCTTGAGGGGGAACGGGGTGTTCTTTCATCTTTTTATCCCTTTCGTCTAAAAGGACCTATCCAAAGCCGTCCACCCAGAAAAATGACAAAGCGTGGAAAAATGCTTGACGCGAAGCGTGCTGCAGAATCCCTGCGGACAATGCATACTTTGTCAGTCCGTTTTTTGCTTTGCAAGATTCTTTGTTTCATATACCGAGTATTTGACCATGTTTTTACCATGCCGTTTTACAGAATACATTAACTCATCCGCCGTTTTTATTAAATCATTAATATCTGATGGTGCAATAGTACAAGTCACGACACCGATACTAAAAGTTGCTATCCAGTTATTTTTAGATATTTCATTTTTGAGAACAGCGTGTATTTTAGACCAGATCACCCGGGCAGACTCCTGATTAGTGTCAGGGAAAAATAATGCCAATTCATCTCCGCCAAGCCTTGCAACTAAATCGGAACTTCTTATTTTTGATTTCAATGAACTGACTATTGTCTTTAGAACTAAATCTCCTTCTGGATGACCAAACGTATCGTTGATAGTTTTGAAATTGTCAATATCAAGATATGCTATCGTAAATGGGCTTTGGTTTCTTTCTAAACGATTTATTTCCATTTGAACTATTTCATAAAAATGGCGGGAGTTTGACGCCCCCGTTAAGTAATCTGTAAGAGATAAGTCTTTTTCCCGTTGCAGCGCACTTTTTAGAGTGAACAAAAGATAGGCAATAATAATAAAAAAGGAAAACCTGATTAAAGTATTCCAATAAGGGATCAAAAAGAATGAGTATGAACGTCCTGCACTTTTATCAGCCCAAAACCATACAATTGCACTGACGACACAAGCGAAAAAACTTATTTTGGGGGTTGAATACCAGGTAACGAAAGCGATAGGGAGTATATAAAATACTGAAAACGCATATTCATAACCTGTTGCGAAATCAAGCAGACCAATAACAATAATGAGTAGAAAGCTATTGATAATGGATGATTTACGAAGCGATTCGGAATCCAATATCAATTTCATGTTTACATAATACAACACTTTTGCTTTGGAAGGAACGGGCTAACGGTTTGAGTTATGACTCTGCTGGGTACGCTAGTGCTGGGACGACAAAGCCATCCAGCCAGAAAAATGATAAAGCGTGAAAAAATGTTTGACGCGAAGCGTGCTGCAGAATCCCTGCGGACAATGCACGCTTTGTTGGGTGGCGACATGTTATGCAAGATACTCCGGTTATAAAAGAACCTGCCTGCATAAAACCTGAAAAATCATTGCACGAACTTTTTACTTTCATAACTGACAAAAAATCAAAACTTACCAAAATGCTGAATAACCAAAAAAGAAAACAAGTATGCCGATTTTTTTGAAACCAGACAAGCATATATCTTTTGCTATTTTATATCGTTAAGTTTTTCAAGCATATCGGTAAATACTGCTTTTGTAACCTGCCGAAACAAACGTACTCTTTCAGGGCGTGAAAGAACCAGGTTCTCTTTGTCCAATTCGTTCTCGAAAATTTGTTGCATGATTGCGAGTATTTGGTCATCAACTTTTTCCTGTTGCACCCGCTGAGTAATTCGCTTCAAAAGGTCAACATAAGAACCTGAGTTTTGAGAGTTTGGTGGATTGAACATGAGAATAATCCTGTTGTGATTTGATTTTTTTCGCAAAAACTGTTTTTGGAATTCATAAATAATTATGCGGCTTATAACGGGTTTGACAAAGGCCGCCCACCCATTTGCATGGACTGTCCGCAGGTGCCGCAAAATTCCCGTCGGGACAGTCCGCGCTGTGTTAGGCAGCACTTCACGCTTGTTTGACAGGTCGTCAGGTCCTTGTCTTCCATTTCCCAGGCGTGGTCCAGGGTGTGAAAGGCGGTGTGCCGAATCAGGAACCGGAGCGGCCATTTCGCCATATTGCCGGCCCACTTGCCCTGTGCGTGGTAGTCCCGTATTCCGTGACAATACGCATCACGATACGCTTTCAACGCCTTGTCGGTCAACATTGCATCGTTGGGCACCTGCACTCCAACCCCTCCCGCCCAATCCTGCTCAGCGGAGAGTGTATGGCGGACAATATGGTCCCGATCGCGCCCTCCTCCTCGCGGACCCTTCTGCATCTCAGCCGATACCCGCTTCCGCACATCGTCGAAAAATCGCCAACACGCCTGCATCAGCGCCAGCTCACGCTCCAGCGTTTCGTCCGACATGGCTTGCTTGTCGATGTTCGAAAACGCGAACGAGATGCCCCAGAAGTCAGTTGAGCCTGTTCCTGGATACTGCTCGACTATGTCGAAGTTCTTGATAGTAGAAAACTCCGCATCCATTTCAGCTAGCTTTGCCACCTGTGAATATCGCGGAATATAGGAACGCAGCCTTTCGATTGCGTCCTCCGCGGTCTTTGCCCCGCGCTCAAGGCCGGGCCAATCAGGTGCTACCGCCACTACCTTCTTGCCTTTCGGGCCGATTTCCAGCATCACTCGCGTATGTTTTGCCACGTTTCCTCCGATCACCATAGTTCCTGTCATTACCGCGATTCACCACAGTTCAATTGAGAAAAGGAAGATCAATTACCTTGCTGCTGCCGTCCAACCAGAAAAATGATAAGGAGTAGAAAACTGCTTGACGCGAAACGTGCCGCACGCGAAACGCCCCAGTATCAGATGTATGTTCTGTTAGGCGGTTTTATGGTCTATGAAGGATGATATTCATTTCGATTTATCTGCCATCGCCATATCTTGCCTTCTTCTTGATCATCTACTTCTGCAATGAACTTCATGCCTGCTTTTTTCAACACAGTATTTGATGCGTTTACCTCAGCCAAAGTATGTGCTATGACAGCGCGCACATCTTTGTGCGCAAACGCATAGGCGACCATCGCTTGAACTACCTCGGTAGCGAACCCGCGACTCCAATGTTCGGAGGCAATTTCATATCCGATTTCTATTGTGCCCGCGTCGTCAGGTTCGCTTTTAAAGCCACCATTACCGACAAGTACGCTATCTTTTGGGAAAATGAAGAAGTATCCTTGCCAGTCAGTTGGAGGCTGTTCCGTATCATGAGATTCGTCGGCTGGGATGGAAAATGCCTCGGGGAAGTTAGGCCAGCTATTAGGTATACTGACATGTAAAATTTCTGCAAGGTCACTCTTATCACGCAAGAACGCTTCAATGTGAATTCGTTCTATGGGAAGCAGTTGAAGATTGTTCGTATTAATCATACATTGTTCCTTTATAGCTTATATATTGTTGCAAGCGGCCATGTGACATAATAATTGCAGGTCAGTCGTCCAACGATTTGTGTGGACTGCGCTGGGGTGGGGACGGTGAATTCGCCCAACTGGAAAAATGATAAGGCGTAGAAAAATGCTTGAGATGACCGGAGCATCCCCGGCGGACAGTCCGCGTTTTGTTGACTGGCGTTTATGCTGGAAGCGTATCTTCCTCTGACAAAGGATCTATTGATGGCAACGCCCATAAAACACCTACTATGAAAACTCCAGCAACTGGAACTAATAGATATAGCAACTGCCACGCGCTTTTTCCACAATCGTGAAGTCGGCGTGAACCTGCCGCCAATAGAGGTAGTAAAGTAGCAAGAAGAAACACTTCTCCAATAGTTTCATTTAAAAGCGTAATTGCCGAAAGGCATATCACGATAAACAATGCAAACCACCAGAATTCTGGGCGCGATGCTCGTCCATGGAATTCTGCGTATTTTGTTAAGCATTTGCGGATTGACTCGTAGAATGTAATCGGGCTTGTTTCATTATCAGTATTTGAATTTGAAGAAACTTTCATTCTTAACTCCTTGCCGATTTTAAAGACGGCTTCTCTCAAAGATGTAACCCAATTCGATAAATTGAGTCCGTCATCATTTTCAGCAAGAATTCTCTTATCCGCAACTGTGGAATACCCTAGTTTTTCAGATTCGAGCCAATTCATATCGTTTTTTAGTTTCAAAACTAATTCCATTCTTGAATTTACCCGAAATTTCGAGTATATATTTTTCAAATGGAATTCAATCGTGCGTTCAGAGACCTTCATATCCAGCGCAATTAATTTATTGCTTTTACCTTCCAATAAAAGTTGCAAGGTTTCCCTTTCGCGGTTGCTTAGTCGGGGAGATTGTTGCATAGTGAAGATTCCTTTTTAGATTATTTTGCCAATAGCCAGCCAGCGGTTTGCGTTATGCCCCTTCGGGGTACGCTGGGGCGGGGACGGTGAATCCGTCCAGCCAGAAAACTGCTTGACGCGAAGCGCCCCAGCCTCAGGTGCATGCTTTGTTGGGCGCGGTTATATATAAAACGATTTTTTTATTCTCTCAACTTTCGCATTAACTCTTTTTGTATTTCCAAAATCTCTACTTCTTTATCTGATAAATCCAACCATTTGATAGCGTCGGGCAACGTACTAAACATACCCAAATTTATGGGTATGCCTTCGCCCACCATTCGAAAAATATCTCCGAATGTGTTAGCAAAATTGTTATAAGTAATGACGGCGGTCGCTTCTAATTTATTTCCGTTTTCCAGGCGGTTCCTATTCATTCTGTATACTTTTTTTATATCGCTCCATTCAAAATCGAGTCCGCCTTGGGTTATATCAACAATAATCTTCATATTGGGCTGCCTCAATGGGCTGTTCGAAGCAGCTTTTTCAGCTTCAAGTATTTCCGTGCCAGTGGCATTCAAACCTACATAAAATATCAGTCCCAAGGCTGGGTCAACTTTGAAAGTGAATGCCATATTTTCTCCTAAAGAATTCATTTGAAAACACGGAGGTGTTCGTAGCCTCGTCATATTTTCGGTAATGAAACCGATTCTGGCTAGAACTTGATATTAGCGCCCAACGGTTTACGTGGACTATTTAGTGGGCGGCCCGCTTTTTGCTTTTACCGATTTCCTTTTTGCCCGATTATATGTCTTGCATAACATTTGACAGTTCTTGATATTGGTTGCGCCGCCTTTGCTCCACGCTGCTACATGATCGGCGTCCATTTCGTTTAACTTCCAAAGTTTACTCTTGTTGGCGTCAGGCCCAATCGCGCAAAGCGGACAGTTTGATTTACCACTGGCTTCGGCTTTGGCGGTATTTTTAATGTTGCTGTTTGCAGCCTGATATTTATTTGTAAAGTTCTCGCAGGATGATTATTTTATATCGGAGATCTTTGTAATTGCTTCAGTCAATACTGCTCTTGTAACTTGTTGAAGCAGGCGTGTTTTTTCAGGAGGTGATAGAACGATGTTCTCACTAGCCAGTTCTTTCTCAAAAACTTGCTGAACAACCTGAAGAATTTGTTCTTCAACCTTGTTCTCTTGCACGAGTTGTGTAATTTTTTTAATAAGTCAAAATATGGGCTTGGGTTTGGGTGAGAGTTAGGTGGATTGAACATGGAAGTGATCCTTTTCTAGTTTTTTGTTTTACAAAAAAACTGTCATGCATATTTGCAAACACTTACAAGGCTTACTGTACTATTCTAACCCAACGCTTTACGTGCAGCAACAGACGCCCCAGCGGACAGTCCGCGTTTTGTTGGCTGCGTTTATTGTGAAACACCTGACTTGATTTCTACGACATCACTTCGCCTTTGGTCGAGATACCAATTAGAAACTTTGGACAATTCTAACTCAACTCGAAAGATACCCAATTCTGCTGAGACCATTTCATCTATGACTTTTCCGTCAGGAGCAATGGCGATGGTGGGGCTAACTTGTTTTGGCGCGGCGTTATTTGCACTCAGAACAAATCTCTGATTTTCTGCTGCCCTACTGATGAGATGGCTTTTCCAAACGGGTTGATATGTATCATCGCCAACTGCGTTATTTAGATGAAGAATAATTTGCGCGCCATGCTGTGCAAGCCATCTCCATTGTTCGGGGTAGCGCAACTCTCTGCAAATTTGAATTCCAATTTTTACTGTACCTTCAGGAGCATTTAATTCAAATATGGGCAAGGTGTTGCCTGCGGAGACAACTCCACGTTCGTGATGGGCCAGGTTTATCTTGTGATAAATCTGCACGTCTCCGTTTGGCGAGAAACCTTGTGCGGTATTGAACCATTTGCCTTCAACTTTCACACAGGTGCCAATCCAGACGTTTATTTTCGCCGTTGCGCTTCTTTTAATGTGTTCCAAACCTGCTTTTAACTCATCAAGATTTATTTGTTGGAGAAATGTGATGTCACTTGAATAACCTGAGACTGAGCCTTCTGGAAAGATTACTAAATCACCAGGATTTGTTTGTCCTAATACAGAATCAATAACATTCAAGTTATTCTGGATGGATAATGATACAGGGAATTGCGCAACGATGGCAGTAAGCTTCATAATAGTTTAGTAAATTTGCGACGCGCCCAACAATTTGCGTGGACTAAGTTGAGCGGGACGGCGAAGCCGTCCAGCCAGAAAAATGATAAGGCGTAGAAAACTGCTTGACGCGAAGCGTGCGCACGCAAAGCGCCCCAGCGGACAGTCCGCGCTTTGTTGGGCGGCTGTTTGCCATAAGACCACTATGCCTTTTCAAAAAGCCACAAACGAACGAAGTCGAACGCCCACATGATAAAGAAAAAAATTGTTGAAGAATAAAATACGCACACCGAAAGTGCCATTGCCCATGAAAGGTGAAAACCATAATCGGTTATTGCGAACACAATTATCAGGGTTATAGATGCAATAAGCACTTCCGAGATTGATGAGTTCCTGTTGCTAATATCAAATTTATTCAAGCCAAGTTGATACAATAATATTATTCCCATGAAAATATTCCAGATAGGAATAATTGCTGCTATTGACCATCGAGGCGATAGCATTTCAATTCCTGCCATAATGCCTGCAAAACCGTTTGCACCCATTATAAAGTTCCAATACAAATTTGTTCAAATGGTGACTTTTTTCCTGCTAATAAATACGTGGAGAAAAGAAAGAAAAAATCCAATCGTTGCAATAAGTCCCATCGCTATAAATGCGAAACTTGCTTTTTTAGCTACCCTGCGCCAGAAAGAAATTCAAAATAAAGCTCACGAAATTCTGGATGAAAAAAACAACACAGCGCAAAAGCGAAGTTAAAATACGCTGTTGTTTCATCGTATTTTGGGTTTCATTTGCTTGGCGATGTTATTCAAATATTCGCGCATTGATAACCTTTTGTGGATGCCGCCCAACAATTTGCGTGGACTGCGCTGGGGCGGGCGGCAAAGTCATCCAGCCAGAAAAATGATAAGTTGTTAGAAAACTGCTTGACACGAAGCGCCCCAGCGGACAGTCCGCACTTTGTTGGGCCGCTTTTTATAATGCTTCTGTTCTTCGTAACATCAACAACGAATCATCCTTATCTGCATATTCCAGGAAACCACATTTCTGATATAGCCTTATTGCATGATTGTCTTTTGAAACCATAAGGCTTAGTTTTTGAATGTTGGATTTTGAGGCACAATCAATCAACCATTCAATCATTTTTACCCCAATTCCTTGACGTCGATAGTTTTCATGGACTGCGATTGCGGACTGTAGGTATCATTTCATTAATATACCCCGATGCAATTGTCATCTGTGTAAAATCTATACCATGCTGCCCCAGCTAGCCTTGAATCACAAAGAGCAATTACCGCAGTATCTCCATCCTTTTGCCCCAATCAACAAGTGCATTGCTTACACCTGGATAGATGAGACCTTCTTCAAATGAAGGCTTATTTGGGTTAGGTCGCCAAAACACCGCTTCATAAAGCATTTCTCTCAAAAATTGTATATCAGATGGTATTGATTCTCTCAAGTGGATACTCATGGTTTTCCTTTAGCGGCCCACCCGTTTGCGTGGACTGCGCTGGGGCGGGGACGGCGAAGCCGCCCAACCAGAAAAAAGCTAAGGCGTGGAAAACTGCTTAGGATTTGCGCAGAATCCCCGGCGGACAGTCCGCGTTTTGTTGGGCTGTGTTTGGATGCTGACGCTTATTGTTTTAATGATCCTTATTGATTTTATGCCGAACTGCCACTATTGTGTCGCGAGGACTTGCACGTAATTTGGCTTCTTTCATTTTTTGAGCAATAACTTCTGGAGGCAGATCATATCCGTTATCGTCAACGACCTGCACTAGAATGGTTTGGGATCTTTCACTTTGATGACGTCCAAATTTTACAATGTCCGCGTCGCTCAATAGTTGGGGATCATTTTTATTGGCTAACATCATTGCACGGCGAGAAACAATCGCCCCTATTAAGAGTAAGCCGACTCCTATGGGGATATTCTTGATGATTATCAACAGTGGTACGACAATAGAGATGATAGAAATTGCGATTGAAATTTTTGTTGAGGTGTTTTGCTCATAAAATTTCCATCCTTGCAAACTAAGGTGATTGAAAAAGAATCTTCGCAATTATTGTGCAAATGCTCTAAAACTTAAGTATGGAGAATTCCTTTATTTAAGTTTAATTGACGACCTTAAGCGGAATTCTTTTTATTATGTGGCGATGTCAAAAAAACTACTTAACGCCCAACGATTTGCGTGGACTGCGCTGGGGTGGGGACGGCGAAGCCGTCCAACTGGAAAAATGATAAGGCGTAGAAAACTGCTTGAGATTTGCGCACGCGAAGCGCCCCAGCGTCGGGTGCATGCTTTGTTAGGCGCATTTATACCTTAAGACCCTTTTTTTTTTAAATATAGAAATAAGTTTATCAGTATGTGTCCTTAACCAACGACTTACCTTGAACGGGATAGGTTCTTTACCTTCCATGAACATAATCAAAGTGTCTGTGAGTAAACCATACTCTAAGGTTAAGTCTTGTATTGAAGAAAAAACAACCCGTTCTATTCCTGCTGGCTTGCCTACAAAATCAGTGTATATAAAAACAAAATTGTCTGCTAAGAGTCCAACGTAATAGGCATAATAAGTATCAGAGGTTTGAATGGCAAGAATTGCTTCGAAAACATACTCATTAATTTCCACTTGTTGACGGACAATTTCCTTTGCCTTAAATGCCAGTTTTTCACCGTGGCTTAATTTGGAGGGCGACACAATTGGGGTGCTTTCTTTTGCCTGCCGAAGATTTCCTGATTTTAATGCCTGCACTAGTCGTATTTCATGTTTTGTATATGTACTCTGCATTATCCAAAGAAACATCCCAATAACACAACTAAAACTTGCCAAGGAACGCCAAGGAGAATAAAAGAAAATTAGAACAGTACTCAAAAAAAGAATAGCCGTAATTACAGCGTCACGACGTTTGCCGAGTAACCATAAGCCAAGCCCTGGAATGATTGAAGCGCGGGAGATTTTTACAAAGGGATTCATATCAATGTCTTTTCTTTGTTGATAACGTAACCATTAGCGCCTAACGGTTTACGTGGACTGCGCTGGGGCGGGGACGGCGAAGCCGTCCAGCCAGAAAAATGATAAGGCGTGTGAAACTGCTTGAGATTTGCGCAGACTCCCCAGCGTCAGGGGCACGCTTTGTTGGGCAGGTGTTTGTGAGTAGACTCATTTTGAGGATTTAATTATTTCCTATTTTGATTTGTTTACGCCAAATTCGAGCTGGCAGGAATTTGTAGTCAGAGTCTGAAATATACGCTGGGTCAAAAAAGATTATATCTATGTTTGGATTATGCTCAATTGTGTTTGAGTCAACAACCATTTTCCAACGTTCATAGATGGTTTCACTTTCTATGTCTAGACCTGGGAGTGCGACACAAAGTTTACGTTCGATGTCTGTTGAAAGATTGATGATTGCTATGAAACTACGAAGTTCTTGAGGGCTTTCGAGTACGCCAATGGTATTTGCTGGTGGACTTTCACTTGTCCAAAACATGCCTTTGAGTACAGTAGTTTCTTTTTCAGGCTGAAATATCTGCGTTCGTATTTGCACTAAGTTCTTATACAAAATATATCCGTACCCAAAATAACTGAAGGCAAGAAGATATGCAATTCGAGTACAGCAACTCTGCTAGGTATTTCCTTGTAACTTAAATTTCCACTTATTGAGAAATTTTGTTTACCTGATTTAAATTCTGAAACTGCGATTTTATGTAAATTCGGATTAGATGTTGCACGATTTCCTACTATCCTAATATTGGGGTTTTCTTTATCAGAAAGGTAAATATTGCCATTAAATTCACCTTCACCAATATTCACACGTACCTTAAGAGGTTCATTGCTTTGCCTGTTAAAATATCTTCCGTCCGTAATCTCTGTATCAAGTGAGCGTCTAGAAGTTCGCCTGATTTCGAGTTGCATTCTTTGCATGTAAGCGTGATAAATTTTCCACCAAGAGCAGAAGGTATGATGTGTTCAAGAGTCAGTTCACCTGACTTTATTGCATTTGGGAAATTGCCTTAAACAAAGTGGACATAGGAAAATATGCTCGAATTGAGGATGATAGAAATTAAGGTTTTTAGCATAATTTTCAAATAATTGTTCTGCTATCTCAACTCTAGTTTTAGCCATTAATTTTCCCTGATAATTAGTGAACCTGCCTAACGGTTTGCGTGGACTGCGCTGGGGTGGGGACGGAAGCCGCCCACCAGAAAAAGCTAAGGCGTGGAAAACTGCTTAGGGTTTGCGCAGGAATCCCCGGCGGACAGTCCGCGTTTTGTTTGACGCCTTTCATGCTTTAAAGTGACCATAGATTTTAGGTTGAAAGTTTTCCTTCTTTGTGTCCTTGTATGAATACAAATGGAGCAAATGCGATTTCAATCAATGCTCCAATAAAAGGTTGAATGCTGAAAGGCACATTTAATCTTACGAGGGCAACGCTAGCCGCTGCAAGCAATAAACCGCATACCCAGTATATCCGCATACCATATATGGTGGAGAATGTTAGATAACGCCCGCCAATGACCAATAACATAGCAGGGAAAAACCAAAGAGAATTCGTTTGTGAAATAGTATATGCCAAAGGCAAACAAAAGATCAACCAAATAGTGACTTCCATTGCCAAAGTTACAAGTGGATTTCCAGGAGTGCTTTTGTCAGGACGCCCCAAAAACTTTGTGATTATTCCACTGAGAGGGGCAATTAATGCACCGCCAATCAGCAATGCCCATATCGCTTGATCAGCGTTTCCGTTGAGGGCAATGATCCCGGAAAATAACCAAATTGTGCCTGAAACGAACATCCCAACGCCGCCGCCAAAAAAGCCATAACGCATATCTTTTTGTGCATCTACGATATTCAATTTTTTCTCCTAAAATATAGTTATTCTTAAGTTCTTCCTGATATCCATGACTGTCCACGCAAACAGTCATGGACTACAACGTGACGTAGAATCCCCGGCGGACAATGCACGCTTTGTTGGGCAGTGGTTGGGAACGCACGTGATTTTACTGAGACAAATCATTTTTTTTCACTGAAATAATCTGCGCTGTTTGGGTATCAATATAAAAAGTCAGGTCAACTATATCATCGTAATAATAGGATACATACCATACAGACTCACGTCCATGTTCATCGAAATTGAGAATTGCTAAGACACTGGCATTGTTTGGCGGTAGCCCCGATTCCTTTTCTGCTAATGACCAGGTGGCAAGAAAAACGTCACGCGGATGTACGTAAACTCTCCGCAATTTTTCCCGTCTATCTTCTGGCGGGACAAAGTTAGTCCAACTATTTCCTGTGCGAACATCAAATACCAAGTTTCGGTCATCAAACTCAATATCTTTAGTAGGATGATTTGTTTCCTCATCTGCACGAGAAGGTTCCATATTGAGAGATGTGTAGGCAATGTGAATATCTATAAAAGTTGGACCATTTTCTGTATAACGATTCCATCTGGATGGACTAGCCCAAATGGTTTGAATTCTAAAATCAGTACCCGACTTGGAAAATGCTGTATCTAAAATCTGCGTCCATGAAGCGGGAGGACATTAAAATGACATTTGTTTTCGTAAACAAATGTAGCAAATTTAGCAAATGTAGCAATTATGAAAACAATGATAAAGATAGATGCAAGGCGATTTCTGAGTTTGGAGTTGTGTGCCATAGTGTTCTCTGAATTCCGTTTGCTGTCATTTCCGAAGGAGCTGCCCAACTAATATTTATACAAAAATATCGCCGTATAAACACCTTATATACAATACAAATTATATACCCTGGCCTAAACAAAAAGCCCTCCCGCCAACAAACCGCGAAAGGGCTTACTTATTACTCATTACTTATTACTTATTACTCATTACTGTCCTTACCCACCATTCCCATACAACTTGCGGTGCACCACACTCAGCGCGCGGACCTGCTCCGCAGCGTGATACGAAGACCGCACCAGCGGATTCGACTCGACCCACTTGAAACCGATCTCCATACCGAAGGCTTTCAACTCGGCGAATTCTTCCATCGTGTAATAACGTTCCATCGTCAGATGTTTCTTGCTTGGCTGTAGATACTGGCCGATGGTCAAAATGTCCACGCCCCAACTGCGCTGGTCGCGCATCACTTGTTTCACTTCATCCATCGTTTCGCCGAGGCCGAGCATAATGCCCGACTTGGTCAACACATCTGGGTCAAGTTTTTTTGCATTGCTTAATGTCGCTGCCGCCCACTCATAATTATCCTGCGGCTGCACGGTCTTAAACAAACGCGGAACCGTCTCCACATTATGATTCAAAATTTCAGGACGCGCATCCATCACGATCTTCAAGGCTTCAGTCGAGCCTTTGAAATCAGGGATCAAGACTTCGATCGAACAACCCGGCAGCACTTCACGAATTCTGCGGATGACCATCGCGAAGATTGGAGCGCCGCCATCACGGCGTTCATCACGATTGACCGAAGTGATCACCGCGTGTTTCAACTCCATTGACTTCACCGCCTGCGCCACCCGTTCGGCTTCGCCCCAATCCAACAGACCGGGCTTGCCGTGTTTAATATCGCAAAAGGCACAGGTGCGCGTACAAACGTCACCGAGCATTAAAAATGTTGCCGTGCCGCTGCCCCAGCATTCGCCGAGGTTCGGGCACATCGCTTCTTCACACACCGTATGCAATTCTTTCGAACGCATCAATACCTGTAATTTTTCAAACGTCTCACCCGAAGGCGCGCGCACCTTGATCCAATCGGGGCGGCGCATTGGGCGTGACTCTGTTTGAGTGGAGACTCTGTCTCTCGTAGGGGTAGCAGCCATAAGGTCCTCTTATTTTCTTACATCCTGAGCGGAGCCGCATCTTTTGCTTTTTGCGGCGGAGCCGATCGGACACCCAATGCATAATATTTTTCTTAACGATTAATCTCAATCCGCGCACTTGGACGACTTCGACAAGGTCGCCCTTACTGATTGATTCTGACTCAGGAGATTTTTCTGCGCTCCATAATTCACTTTCCAATTGGACTTGTCCCGCATCTCCTTCGAACGTTTTAACTGATCCTGTTTTCCCGATCAGACTCTCACTTCCGGTTTGGATCGGGCGGTGCTGCGCGCGTAACGCGATCAGCAGAATGCCGAAGAATAACGCACCCAGAAAAATTCCCATCCCGATCACCAGCGGAACAGACACCTGCTGAAATTGCGGCGTGCCCGGCGAGTTGAACAAAACCAGCGCGCCCACAATAAACGATGCCACGCCCGCCGTGGTCAGCGCGCCGTGGGTCGGCGCTTTAATATCGAGAATGAACAGCACGAAAGCGATGATCAAAAAGATAAAACCAAACCAGTTGACGGTCAGCACACCCATGCCGTACACAGCCAGAGTCAAACAGGTTGCGCCGATGAAGCCCGCGAACCAACCGCCCGGGCTGGAGATCTCGATCAAAATTCCCTGCACGCCGATCGCCAGCAAAAGAAAAGAAATATTCGGGTCGGTCAGCATTAACAGCAATTGCTCAATGAAACTGATATCCAAACCTTCCGTGCGGACATCTTCCGTATTGAGTTTGATCTTGCTGCCATCATCCATTTGAACGGTGAAACCATTCAGCGATTGCAGCAGGTCTTCGGTGTCATCAGAAATAAAATCGATCAGTTTTGCATCAAGCGCTTCTTTTGCAGTCACCGCTTTTGCATCGTCGATCATCGATTCGGCAAGTCTGACCGCTTTCGTGCCACGGCTCTCCGTAAGCGTGCGTACCCGCGCCTTCAAGATTTCCTTGATCTTCTTTTCAAGTGTTGATTGAATATCTGAACCGGAGCTGTCGATCGGGCTGGCCGCACCGATCGCCGTCTTGGGCGCCATCGCAGATGCATGTCCAGCCATTGTGATCAACGCGCCCGCACTTCCGGCAATCGCGTCATTTGGCGAAACATAGACCACCACCGGCACCTCGCTGGCACGCATCACCTGAATGATCTCCAGCATGGTTTCCACACTTCCACCGGGTGTATTCAATTGAATAATGAGCACTTCCGCGTTACGCTGTTCGGCGGTCTTAATGCCGCGTTCAAAATAAGCCAGCATCGGCGGCATGATCGGTCCCTCGGCAGTCATCACAATTGCCAGAGGTTGATTGCTTTGCGCCCGCACCGACGAAAAGAAAGCCAACACAGTTAATACAAGCAAAAATACGCGGATTTTTTCATAATGAAAGATTATAAGCCGAATTGCATAAGACAAAGATAAGGAAAAGCAGGCGAGGAGGAAAGGTAAGGAAACAAATAAACAGGTAGACAAGGAAAGTGCTGTCTACCTGTTTACCTCTCTACCAATCTACCCCCCCTTCCACTCCCCCTACTTAATCGCAAGATAAAGTGTGCGAATGCTCAGAGCAATGATCAAAATTCCTACGAAGATCATCAAAGCTTTCAGAGGTAATTTTTGCGCGAGCTTTGCCGCAATGGGCGCCGCAATGGCTCCGCCGATCAACAATCCTAAAATTACCCGCCAGTATTCGCCGAAACTTAATGTGAGTACAAATAAAATGGATTGTCCTAATGTGACGAAGAACTCTGAAAAGTTTACCGAGCCAATCGTCATACGCGGATTTTTCCCACGCGCCACCAGCGTGGATGTGACGACTGGTCCCCAACCGCCGCCGCCAATTGCATCGCAGAATCCGCCAAATAAACCAAGCAGACTAATGCGCGGTCCATGATATTCATCGGGCTTCTTGCGCGGCTTAATCGTAAATGCCTTGTAGATGATCACGCCGCCCATGATAAGCAGATAGATTGCAATATATGGTTCGATGCTATTCCCATCAATCGAAGTAAGTATGTACGCACCGAGCCCACCGCCGATAACCCCAGGCACGAGTAGGCGGCGCACTAGCTTCCAATCCACATTTCCAAGCTTCCAATGCGAGTACCCGGAAATACCGGTGGTTACAACTTCTGCCATGTGCACACTGGCTGAAGCCGCCGCCGGGGGAATCCCCAGCTCAGAAGGAATGAGTTTGAGCTGACACCATAGGCCATGCCCAATGCACCGTCGATCATTTGTGCCAGAAACCCAACCAGCACGTATAAAAGAAAAGTTAAATCCATTTTTACATTCTCCTTTTTAGTCGTATGTAGGTCTGAATACTTAGTATTACATAAATCCTATTGGATTAGTATACTTTTAAGGCAAATAAAAATGTGCTCCCCCGGCATAGTCTTATTGCTTTATTTGATGCCCAGTTTTTTGCGGACCGCGCGCTGGCGTTTGGTCACATCAGACAGGCTGGTGTTATCCAGAATATCGGCAATGGCGTTTCGTACATCACCCATCGCGAGGCGCAGACCGCAAGTCTCTTCATCGGGGCAGCCGCATGGCTCATAGGCCATCTGGCTTACACACTTGACAGGAGCCACTGGGCCATCCAGTACACGGAAGATTTGTCCCAGGGTGATCTCTTTGGCTGACCTGGCCAGGTAATACCCGCCGCCGACACCCATCTTGCTGTGAAGCAGTCCCGCATTTTTGAGCGTGAGTAAAATCTGCTCAAGAAATTTGGTGGAGATCTGTTCGTGCTGCGAAATCTCCTTGATCTGCATCATCTGGGGGACATCGCTTTTTTCAGCGGGTTCCGCCAAGGCGATCATTGCCCGTAAGCCGTATTCACCACGTTTGGAAAGTCTCATGCTTTTGTCTATAACTCCTAGCGTTCCAATAGACTTTATTAACTATAATCATAATTCAGTCACTGAATTATGTCAAGTACTTTTCATCGATTGTTAGCCCAAAGCTAAAATGTCACCTTTTACAGGCTCGCGTTGGGTCTCTTCAGGCGATTGGCGATTCGGCATACAGCGTGAATCTATTTAATCTCACCGCATTTATTTCTCAGGTATATTTGTCCTGGTTTAAAAATAATCCATTAATAATGCTACAATTTGCGAAACGCTTTTCCCGGCTCCTCATTTTTATATACATGGAAAAATTTATGTCTAAAAAAAATATCCTGATGCTTGTCTTGATCTTTAGTCTGTTTCTGGCTGCTTGTAGCGGAGAAGCCACACCTGCGCCGAATGCTGCCACAGCCACCGTCGTGGAATTTACGTCCACGCCAGATCCATGCATGGGTGAGAATTTGTCGGCGGAGATCGGCAAACTTAACAAGTTGACGCGTGAGTTTGATGATTACTCTGCGCTGGCCTCCAATACGCCGCAATCCCAGCTGATACAGATCATCCCTGATTTACAACGGGTTTTGCGCGATGCAGAAGATCAAACCGTACCCGTCTGTTTGAATGATCTAAAAAATTACAGCTTGCGCACATGAGTGTGGTCGTGCAAACCTTGATGGGCTTTCTTAATACAACTGATGCGGCTGGCGCGGATCAGATCAATGCCGGGATCGCACAAGCGCGCAAATTGCATGGTCAATATGATATTGAAATGGCGCGTTTATTGGGCATTACTCTGGCTGTTCCGCCTTCCCCCACCCCGGGCGCAGCTACGCCTGAAGTTAATGTGCCGCCCACGTCAACCCCGGTGATTACTGTCACCAATCTTGGCGCTGGCGCAGTCAACTTGCGAAGCGCACCCGATCTAAATGCACCGGAGGCAGGTTTGCTTGGCGCTCAGGTCTCAACCATTGCCCTGGGGAAAACAGCCGACGATCAATGGATACAAGTGCAGGTTCCCGATAAACCCGATCAAGTTGCGTGGGTCTTCGCCCAGTTGGTGCAGGTCTCCGTGCCGATTTCCTCTGTCCCGGTCATCGTTCCTTAAAAATAAAAAGAGCGGATGCTTTTTCAACATCCGCTCTTTTTGATTCCAGAAAAATAAATTTGCAGTTTTCATCTGTTTCCTGTTAGAAAACCAGCCTGATCAGATTACTCCCCGATAACATTTAATTCCTGATAATAACGATCAAGCCAGAGATTTGACCAGCCCCACAAGGTGGCATCCAGCACGATCTTTTTTACTTCAGTGCGGCTCATCTTGGCTTCACTTTCAAACACCTGCGCATTGTGACGGCAGACCGCCAGTGTGCGGATGGCGAACATCAGCGGGAAAATACAACCGAGTCTGATGCCATGCTGCCACCAGGGCAGGGATTTTACATATTGCAAAGCCTGCCTGAGATGACGTTCTGCTTTATCGGTCATCATATCCAAAACTTTCAGGGCCTGTTCGCGATGCTCGGGGTCAAAGAGTTGTTCTTTTGTGAGCCCCATATCCATTATGAATTTTTTGGGAATATAGACCCAGCCGCGGTCAAAGTCTTCGCGGATCCCGCGGATCACATTCACAGTTTGCAGTCCCAGGCCAAACTCACGCGCCAGCGGCATGATCTCGTTTTCCTTGCGTCGAATTGTGATCGAATACCATGCAAATAACTGCGTGATCAAATACCCAACACGTCCAGCCACTTCAAACATGTAATCATCCAGGTCTTTTTCGTCATTGACGTTTGGCCCCAGTTTTGTCCAGCGCGCCATGCCTTGCGTGCTGTTGATCACATGATGAATGATGATCTCCTGAACCGCGTAAGGCAGGGAATGCAGATGCAACAGGATTTCTTTTGAATGCTGTGCCACGATCGCATCAGGGTTGTTTGTATCAGCGTTTGTTAATTGGCTGGTAAGCGCTTCAATGGTTTTCTCTTCGCGCAAAATATTGATCCATAAATTCAATAAGATCACTTTTTCACCGGCTTCCATTTCTTCATTATCTTCGAGATAGTCTGATACTCTTAATAGCAAATAGGCAATGGTCGTCGCGTCACATAGAATACGGGGCAGGCGTTCTATGCCAATGGCGAATGTGCGGCTGGTGATTCTTAACAAGTCTCTTGAATTCATAAGGTTAACCTTTACTGCAAGGATTTATATTTATAACCCACCTTTTATTGATTGGTAGTGTTTCTGGTACTTATGTATCTGTTAACCTTCCTGTAACGAATCCATTCTTGACAAATTAGAACAATTGTTCTATATTAGGGGAAGTCGTTCCTTTCTTCATCTGGTTCCAAAAAAGGAGATTTCCCATGAACCGTAATCTCAACATTCAATTACTTCCATTCCTGAAAAGTGCTTCACTCAAACGCGGCGCGATCTTTGGCGGTATTCTTATCAGCGCTTTGCTTGCTTTTGAGTTATTCAACTTTGGCACAACTTCATTTGCATTGCAGGATGTGCTCGGTGATTTAAAATTTGCCGGGATTCGCTGGTCTGCCATTCTTGCATTTGCATTCTGCGGAATCGATTTTGCCGGTATTGCCCGCATCTTTACACCTGAACAGGGACGCGATGAACCCGCTGAGGTCTGGTATCTCTTTGGCGCGTGGCTGTTGGCTGCTGCATTCAATGCCATGCTCACCTGGTGGGGTGTTTCGGTTGCAATTCTCAATCACAATGCTGAAGGCGGTTCTCTTGTCGGGCAGGCGGTGATGATTAAGGTTGTGCCGATCTTTGTAGCGGCCATGGTCTGGTTGATCCGTGTTTTGATCATTGGAACCTTCTCTGTGGCGGGTGAACGTCTCTTCACTCTTGCAGATGCAGGACAGCGGCCGGTTTCCTACCAAAATCAGTCTCAACGCCCTGCCGCTTCGAATCAACCCCTAACCTCGAACCTGCCAGCCACTAACTATCCTCGCCCTGCACCCAAGCCTCGTCCTGCTCCCGTTCCCAGCTACGGCACCACCCGCTCCGAACCTACGTATCACCCCGTGGGCATGACCGCCATGGGACGCAACGAACAAAATTCTTCATCCACGCGGAGGTAATAAAAAAACTTTCGTTTCCACAAAATCTCCCCCATCCAACCGCTAAGACGTCCGCAAGGTACTTGTGTCGTCTTCGTATCATAGCGATAAAATTTATTCAAATTCATCCAGCGTGCTTTCGCCGTGCGTTAAGATATAAAGTCCGCGCGGATTGCCTTCCTTTTTATCAAAAATAAAATCAGTGACGATGTAATTTTTTTCAAATGCGGTTTCAAATAATTCTCGTGTGAAAAAACGCCAGTCACGGGCGAGGCCGAAGTCTTTTGATTTCAGGTCTAGAAAATCGCCGGGGATCTCGGCTAGCAGCAGGCGGTCTTCAAAGGGCGGAACGTGCTCGGGTGGCTGAGGCAGGTTTCCGGTCAGGTCCGAAGCGTGAAGCGGATAAAAGGGACGCATTCCCGAGCGTGCTACGTGATTCAATTTAAGCGTCGGGCGCGAACGTTTGCCCAGTCTGCTTTCGACACGGCGCGTATTGATCCACCAATCCAGTTGAAAGCGGTCTGAGGGCAGGCCGGCATTCAGCCCGTCGCGCATGTCTCCATATTCTGAGCGGCGATAAGTGACGCAGACTGCGCCAAGTTTTGCGATGTTGAGATAGGCATTGCGGCTGAGCAGCGGATCGTACGTCCATGTGATGTGATCGAGGCTTTGATGACTAACCATTTGCCATTGCGCGCGTTTGAGCGCGAAACCGATGCCGCCATCCCGATGCGCGGGATGAATGCCCATCATGTGCGAGCAATGCTTCAAGCGCGGACCGTCGGGAGTGGTTTCGATGCCGGGGAAGCCAAAGACAAAACCGATCATTTTTTCTTCAATGAATGCGCCGAGTACAAGTCCGCCGTTATGCACGGCAGTGATGAGCATGTGCAAAGGCACAACATCGGTTTCAGAGTCGGGCCATACATTGCGCTGTAGATCTTCCACCAGGCGCATTTCTTCGGGAGTTTCAATTAAGCGAATATTAAAGTTGGACATTTTCACCCTGGACGTAAATTGGAAATTCTTTTTGTAATGGCATTCCATGCCCGTTGATACCACGGCTTGCGAATTAAATAATCGAGACGATAGGTAAAACGCGCAGGCATCAACCCAAAAATACGCGGCATCGAATCCACGGCGCAGGTGCGATTGACGGCGAAGTAATCAAGCCAAAAAGAGGAAATGGGAAAATTTGGAATCACGCCTTCAAGAAAAACAGTGATGGCACGCAAGGTGATCGGTGAGAGCGGTATAAGAAAACGCTGCCTGTGTGTGATCGTCCATGATGCTTTCCACGATCTGTTGCAGTGTAAAAAATTCGCTGCCGCCGAGTTCATAAACTTTATTAAGCGTATCTTTATTTTCCAGCGACCATAGCAGACACGTCACAAGGTCTTCCACCCACACCGGCTGCACCACAGTCCGCCCGCCAGATGGGATCGGAAACACGCCAAAGGAAGAGCGGATCAGCCGCGAAAGATTATTGGTGAAATGATCTTCAGGCCCGTAGACCAGCGAAGTCCGCAAAATCGTATAAGGCACTTTCCCATTGCGGATGTGTTCCTCAGCGATGCCTTTCGCTTTAAAAGCGGGATACGCTGAAGCGCGCGCCGCGCCAATATGACTCAAATACACGATTCGATCGACGCCCGCATCTGCTGCTGCTTCGACGAGATTTTCTGTGCCTTGAATATCTGCCGTTAAAAGACTGCCGCGGCTGCCTTGATTTTCCGCGCTCGCAAGATGGATGATTACATCCACATCGCGCAGAGCGGCGCGCAGTCCGCGCTTATCTGCCAGGGAAACTACTGCCACTTCTCCGGGCACGCCCTTGGGCAGGCGCGGTGTGCGCGGCGAAGGACGGATCAGCGCGCGCAGCGGATATCCAATGGACGAAAGCTGGCGAACGAGCGTGCGGCCAATAAAACCGGTTGCGCCTGTAATAAGGATCATGCAAAGGATTATACTGCCCGCTGTAAAATTTCTGGCGTGATTTATATCGCATGGTGCAAAACATCTTTGGCTTATGTGTTCCTTCCAAAACTGATAATCGATAAATAAATATTTGACGAATATCAAACAGGGCAAAGGGTGTAAAATCCCAGCTTGGCGAAAAAACTTGTTTTGTCTCAGGTTTTGAAAGCTTCGGCTCAGATATACCCAATTTTGTTTGTGAGGATCTTTGAAAATGAGAATACTTAATCAAAACCTGTTTCGACTCGGTTTGTTCTTTGCGCCACTGTTTCATTTACGCTGGATCGGTGAGAAAACCTTTATCCAGCAATTTGGCGGGGACACAAAAATGAAAATGAGGGTAAACACCTACGATAGACTGGCTGTTCATGAAGTTTGGGGATTTGAGGAATATAAAGACGATAATTTCATCATTAATCCCACCGATGTGATCATAGATATTGGCGCGCATATTGGGTCATTTTCTGTTTGGGCAGCAAAACAGGCTCCGCAGGGGCATGTCTACGCTTATGAGCCGAATGACGAAAATTTTTTCTTTTTGGAAGAAAATAAAAACCTGAATAACCTTGCAAACCTTGAGATCTTTAAATTCGCGGTTTCAGAGAAGGATGGCAAGGCTTCC
The DNA here is from genome assembly GCF_016717045.1 of Candidatus Villigracilis proximus. Lineage (NCBI taxonomy): Bacteria > Bacillati > Chloroflexota > Anaerolineae > Anaerolineales > Candidatus Villigracilaceae > Candidatus Villigracilis > Candidatus Villigracilis proximus. Next base: position 204,134 of record NZ_JADJUO010000010.1, read on the forward strand.
TTCTTCAATTCTGATCATTTGAGCATGTCCCATTCTTTTTTTGAAACCAATGTTGAAAATTCCACTACAGTCCGCACCGTGTCTTTGGCGGGGATATTGGAAGCTAATAAAATACAACATGTGGATTACCTGAAGATTGACGCTGAGGGAGCGGAGTATCTCATTTTGTTAAATGCCCTGCCGGAAGTGTTGAACAAAGTAGACAAGATCCTGCTTGAGTATCACGATTATCTTGACCATGGTCATCACTATTCAGATATTGTGAAATATCTGGAGGATAATGGGTTTCAAGTGGAGATCGCGAGAAGTTTCCTGTTTCGATATATTTTCAAGCAGGGATTTATCAAAGCTGTGAAAGTTAAGGCAAAATAATATATCCGCTCCACCCCAGACTTCGGAAATCTGCTTTAATGCATCCACGCAAAGATGCCTCTAAAAAGATTTCCGAAGTCTTTGTTATATGGACATTTTGGCCGAAAAGAGGTGGGCGCTGACGCGAAGCGCTCGGACTTCCGATAGACCTCGGTGGAAAAAGAAAACCCTGCAAAAGCAGGGCTTAGTGGGCGCTGACGCGAAGCGCTCGATAAGTCTTGAATAAAGAAAAAATCCCGTAAAACGGGATTTAGTGGGCGCTGAGGGACTCGAACCCCCGACCCCCTCGGTGTAAACGAGGTGCTCTAACCAACTGAGCTAAGCGCCCGGAGAACCGCATTATAGCACGGGTTTGAGAAAATAAAAAATTAGTTTAAGCCTGCGTTATAATCATATTTATAACAGGAGAGAACCCATGACTGAATCAAAACCCCTTAACTGGACACCCACTACCGATGTTGGCTATTCCGTGATCCGTCGCGGTGATGGCGGTATGACGTTAACATTTACTGATCTTTCAGATGCAACCCTTGCACATTGGCATGATTTTGCGCTTGAACATTTACTTGAGGCCGACCGCCGCACACGCAACCTGTATGACCTGCGTGCCGTGAAGGAAATCCCTGAGAAAGCCATCCGCATGGCTGTGGATGCAAACAGTGACCCGTCTGCGCGCAATATCCGCGTGGCCGTGGTGGTTGCGGATGCAACTGTCGCGGATGCGATTCGCAATGTGGCCGCTGGTTCTTTGACCGGAACAGCTTCGGCGATGAAGATCTTTTCAGACATCAACGAAGCCGAAGCCTGGCTGGCCCGTCCGCTGGATCAAATTTAATAATAGACTTTCAAAAGGCCTGACAACGAAGTGATAAAGGAATGGGGAGACGCCAAGCATAAAGGTTTTTAGTGGATTGCGTGGTGGGTTAGCCGAAGATTACTCTTGAAAATCTGTCAGGTCTAACTTTTATGAAATCACCTTCTTTACAGATCGGGAGTTTCACATTCAACTGGGGTTCCCGCACATATGTGATGGGAATCTTGAATGTGACTCCCGATAGTTTTTCCGGGGACGGTCTCATCACAAAGGGGATGCAGTGGATGCGGCCGTGGCGCAGGCGCGGGATTTTCTCGCTTCCGGTGCGGATATTTTGGATGTGGGCGGCGAGTCGACCCGGCCCGGGTCTGCTCCTGTTTCTGCGAATGAAGAAATGGAAAGGGTAGTTCCGATCATTCGTGCAATTCACGAAAATTTTCCCGAAGCAATAATTTCAATTGATACGTATAAAGCACAGGTCGCCGAAGAGGCGATTAAGGCGGGCGCGCATATGATTAATGATGTCTGGGGTTTGCGCGCGGACGATGGACTCGCGCTCGTGGCGGCGAAATACAAAACGCCGGTGATCCTGATGCACAATCGCAGCAATCCGGCCAGTGTGGAAGTGCGCGAGAAATTTGGCAATGCCTATGTCGGCGCGGAATATCAGGATTTGCTTGCAGATGTGAAACGTGAATTAATGAACAGCGTGGTCATCGCGCAAAATGCCGGAATTGCTGAGTCGCATATTGTTCTGGATCCAGGCGTCGGGTTTGGAAAGACGCGTGAACATAATCTGGAATTGATCGACAGGCTGGGTGAAATCCGCGAGATGGGATATCCCATTTTGTTGGGGACATCCCGCAAATCTTTTATCGGGTTCACGCTTGATCTGCCCGCCGACCAGCGTGTGGAAGGGACAGCCGCGACAGTTGCTGTGGGCATTGCGCGCGGCGCGGATATGATCCGGGTGCATGATGTGAAAGAGATGGCGCGGGTTGCGAAGATGACAGATGCAATTGTAAGAAGACCCATATCTTGAGTTCGGTTGAAAGTAGTCCTTCGACTACGTTCAGGGTGTAAAAATGGAAGATTATTCAAAAGACCTTCTCCGTACTGGAATTATCGAAGCAAAGGCGGGTAATAAAGAATCAGCCCGCCGCTATTTTGACCGCGCCATTTATATGACCGGCGCGCATGATGTGATCGCGGAAGCCTGGTTTTGGATGGGCGAAGTGACGGCCGACCCCATTGAAAAACGCAAGGCGTTGGAAAATTGTCTTTCACATGATCTGCGTCATTCGCGTGCGCGGCGGGCGCTGGCGATTTTGGATGGCTCGCTAAAACCAGATGAAGTAATTAATCCTGATGCGTTGCCTGCCGCTCCCAGTGGACAGCGGCAATCGGATGCGCAGAGATTTATGTGCCCCAAATGCGGCGGACGCATGTCGTTTGCGCCGGATGGCGGACAGAATTTGGTGTGCGATTATTGCACGCGCAACCAGGTCGTTGGTGCAAATGTGCAGGAAGCGAACGAAAAGGATTTCATCATTGCGATGGCAACCGCCCGCGGACATGGCAAGCCGTTGCAGGAACAGGTCTTTCACTGTAATGGCTGCGGTGCGGAATTTATTCTGCCGCCGAAACAAATTTCAGCTTCGTGTGTGTATTGTGATTCGCCGCATGTGGTCAGTCTTGAAAAGACAAAAGACCTGCTCGCGCCTAATGGAATTATTCCGCATATGTTCGATCAGCGGCGGGCTGTAAAACTGTTGATCGATTGGGTCGAAATCAACGGGATTAAGCCCGAAAAGAAAGTAGACCTGCCGCGCGGACTTTATCTTCCGCTTTGGACCTTTGATGTGGGCGGCGCGATTGAGTACACCTACGAACTATATAAGTCTGATGACGACGACAACGGATTCGGCAGATTTAACCAACCAACTCCGATCCGCATGACGGATCAATACCCGATCATGGTTAATGATCTGCCGCTGCCGGCCTCAAAAAAACCGTCCGCTGTTTTTCTGAAATTGATCGACTCGTTTGATATGAAATCGATCAAGCCTTACGATCCGCGTTTTCTGGCAAGCTGGCCCGCGGAAATTTATGATGTGCCAATGGCGGATGCTTCGCTCGATGCGCGCAGTCAGACCTATAAAAGATACAAACGCGACCTGCCGCATTTAATTAATAATACGAACATCGTTCACATGTCTTCTGCGAATCTGGTAATTGATTCTTTTAAATTGAATCTGCTGCCGGTCTGGATGACGGAATTGCCCTTTGATGGGCGCAGTCATCTGGTGCTGATCAACGGTCAGAACGGTGTGGTTTCCAGCGATATTGTAGGTAAGGTGGAAAAACAGGAAGAAAGAAAGCAAGAGGGCGGGCTGATGGGTTTTCTTGCTGATCTGTTGGGTGATTGATAGTAGACGATGGACGATAGATCGTAGACCGCATACCAAGACCATTGTCCATCGTCTGTGGACAATGGTCTTGAGTACAATAGGGGTATGCAGAAATTTCTTCCCATTCTCCGCTCGCGCCGTGAACGGCGACTCGCAAAACAACGTAATTCGTCCAATCGCGCACGCGGTGTATTGCTTGGCGCGGGGATGATCTTTTCATTGGTGCTGGCTGCTGTTATTATTTTTGGCGCATTCGCTTATGCCGATGTGACTTGCGAACTTCCTTCGGTTGAAATTTTGCCGCGTTTATTGAATCCACCTAACGGACTTTTGCTCGAACCCACGCGCATTTATGACCGCACAGGTACACAGCTTCTTTTTACGTTTTCTCCAGAGCAAAACACAACGCGTCGATATATTCCCGTCAATAAACAAAACCCGCAGCATATCCCATCAAATTTAATCGAAGCCGTTGTTGCGGTTGCTGATCCGCAGTTTTGGTCGCATGCGGGCTATACCATCCAAGAGTATGACAATCCTGAACAACACCCGACCATCGCGCAAAAACTGGTCGGTCAATTAATTCTTTATAACGAAGAACCGTCCTTGCGGCGCGCCATTCGCGAGCGGATTCTCGCGGCGCAGATCACCGCGCAATTTGGACGCACGCAAATTATGGAGTGGTATCTCAACAGCGCGCATTTTGGAAATTACGCTTTCGGCGTTGAAGCCGCGTCGCAGCTTTATTTTGGCAAAGCCGCCGAGCAGCTCACGCTGGCCGAGTCTGCGATATTGGCGGCCACGAGCGAAACTCCCGCGCTCAATCCGCTCGATGCTCCGCAAGTGGCGTTACAGCGCGGACGTGAAGTTGTTTATATTTTAAATGGGCTTGGGATTGTGAGTAATGAGGATACGGTGATCGCATTGGCTGAGACGCCGAAGATTCAGTCCGCGCCTCTTTCCCCGCCGAATCCTGCTCCTGCTTTCGTCAACATGGTCTTATCCCAATTAGACTCGCAGATTCCGCGCGACCGACTTGAGCTTGGCGGTTTGAACATCATCACCACTTTGGATTACGACCTGCAAATCCAATCCGCGTGTGTGACGGAAGTCTACGCGGCGCGTATGGCTGGTGACACTGAGTCAGAAAATGATTGCGCGTCAGCGGGATTATTGCCGTCACTTCCGCCGGCCATCACACTGGCAGATTCGTCCGCGAGTGCATTGATCCTCAACCCTAACAATGGACAGGTCTTGGCGCTGGTCGGGGAAACTGTTCAAGCGCAGGAAACGCCGCTCGTGACCGCACACAGTTCCGGGTCCAGCCTTGATGCGTTTGTCTATTTGACAGGATTCACCCGCGGCTTGAGTCCAGCCTCGTTGACGTGGGATGTCCCCAGCGATGGAATTATCCAAAACTTTGACGGTGAATTTCACGGGCCTGTGCGTTTGCGGGTCGCGCTGGCGAATGATTATCAGGTGCCGGTTGAGACGTTGAAGACGCAAATGGGAATCGAAAATGTGACCAGCATTGCGTCGTCTTTTGGAATTAATTTAAGTGAGCAGGTTTCCATGCTGCAACTCGCGGGTGCGTATGGCGTGTTTGGGAATCAAGGTGTTTATTTCGGGCAGAACATCGACGATGAATTTTCACCGTCTGCTGTGCTGCGTGTGGAGAGCGCCGATCATTCCGTGCTTTTAGATTGGACTCTGCCGCAAGCCAAACCTGTGCTGACTCCTGCGCTCGCATATTTGATGACGCATGTTTTGAGTGATGAAACCGCGCGTTGGCCTTCGCTTGGCAGATCGAATGCATTGGAGATCGGTAGACCTGCAGGCGTAAAAATGGGACAGACGATTGACGGACTCGATGCGTGGGTTGTGGGATACACGCCTTCGTATGTAGTTGTGACTTGGACGGGCGTGCATGGTGGTGAGAATGAAACTGTATCGCCGCGTTTCCCGGCTGTGTTATGGAACGCGTTGATGCAGCTTGCTTCCGGCGATTCCCCCGCTGACGGTTGGACGGCGCCGCAAGGAGTTTCAGTGGTAACGGTGTGCGATCCATCGGGAATGCTGCCCACGCGTGAATGTCCGAATTTAGTGAGCGAAGTTTTTCTAAATGGCAGTGAGCCGATCCAGGCAGATAATTTGTATCGTGAGTTTGGTGTCAACAGTGAGACAGGGCTGCTCGCTACGGTTTTCACAACGCCTGAATTAATTGAGAACGGTGTTTATTTGCTTGTCCCTGAATCTGCACGTGATTGGGCTTTGAGCGCGGGCCTCGAAATTCCGCCGACATCTTACGATGCCATTCAGGCGCCGTCGGTGAATCCAACGGCAAATATTACCGCGCCGAAATTATTTGCAGAAGTCAGCGAAGTTGTGAAAATTATCGGCACAGCTTCAGGTGAGAATTTTGATTATTATCGTGTGCAGGTCGGCAAGGGATTAAATCCAACAGAATGGATTCAGTTGGGCAGTGATGCCATCGCGCCGGTTGAAAGCGGTGTGTTGGCTGAATGGGATACAAAAGGATTAAGCGGTTTGTATGCCATTCAATTATTGGTGGTCAGGTCAGATCAAATTGTGAATACGGCAGTGATTCAAGTAACGATCAAGTAGGGACAGGGCTTGTCCCTGTCCTTGTCTTGTCCTTGTGCAAGTTTTATTGGTAAAGGAGAAAAAAATGAATATGAGCTCCATGCTTGAAAACCTTCTGGTGATTGGTGGTCTTGGTTTTGTTTTTATCGTTACGAATGCTGTATTTCTTGGCATTCTCTACTTCACTCAGCGTAAAGTGAACGCGATCGCAAAATGGCCTTCTGTCATGGGCACTGTGAAAAAATCCACGGTTGAATATCGTTCTTCGGGGGATGGCGGCGCGAATTACCCGGTTGTACATTACTCTTATCAGGCGGGCGGACAATCTTACGAGAGCCATCGCATCTCGCCGGGTGGAGATGTTGGCGGCATTGGTGCGGGGAAAGTGGCTGCGAAATATCCCGTCGGTGCATTTGTAAAAGTATTCTATAACCCGCAGAATCCGTCTGAAGCATTTCTTGAGCAAAAAGCCCGCGCACAGATCGTCATGTGGATCGTGCTGATCATCGTGGATTTTAGTTTGTGTGTATTTGCTCCACTAATGTTGTGGATGGGGCATTGGGTTAATTAGCTAAATTTATGATTGACTAAATCGGTATCCAACCTTAAATACGGTTTCAATATAAATTGGCTTCGATGGATGAGGCTCGATCTTCGTGCGCAAATTGCGGATGTGAACATCAATGGTCCGCTCGGTGCCTTCGAAGTCGGTGTTCTGTAGTTTGTCGACCAGCTCGGTGCGTGAGAAAGCCTTGCCTGGGGCGCGCATCAAAACGTACAACAGATCAAATTCGGACGGTGTCAGGCTGGCGGGACGTCCGAACGCTTTTACAGAGCGGGATTCTTTGTCGAGGCGGATTCCGCCTAAAGTTAGGATTTCAGATTCGTTGAAGGGGGTGGTGTTAGACATGCCTGTATTCTAGCGCAGATAAGAGAAAAATGCTAAATTCTGGGGAAAAATCCCATAAAACCAAATAAATTTAATAAAAACCAAAATATTTTGTAAAACACCAAAACTATTGACAAATATAAAAATATTTGCTAATATGTCGTTAGGAGTTAACCCTATGCCCTTAATACCTCAATCCTGCCCAAGCTGCTCGTCTCCGCTGGTCGTCACGCAATTAAATTGCACTTCGTGCGGCACCGGCGTGGTCGGCAAATTCGAACTTTCGCCTTTCTTCCGCCTCTCACCAGACAGTCTGCACTTTTTAGAGGTATTTGTCCGTAACCGCGGCAATGTCAAAGAGGTTGAGCGCGAAACAGGCGAATCCTATTGGGCGATCCGCCGTCAGTTGGATGAAGTCATCACCGAAATGGGTTTTGAAGAAGCCCCCAAAGAAGATGACCTTTCCATTCGGCGGCAGGAAATCCTTGCGCGTTTGAGTCGCGGCGAGATCAACGTGCAGGAAGCCACCAAATTACTCGCTCAATTTAAAGGAGATCAATCATGAATGGAACCAAGGAACGCCTGATGATTTTAGACATGATCGCAGAAGGAAAGATCACCGCCGCCGAAGGCGAGGAACTTTTTAGAGTATTGGAAGTCGTGGATGAAGATCCCGAATCAGACGCGCTCGCGCCTGTTCCGCCTCAACCGCCTTTTCCTCCGCTGCAACCTGTTCCTCCCCGATCCCCCCGCGGACAGCGAACTTCCGACGACCTTGTCTCCGCACTCAAATCCGCAGGCATTGACCATGTCACCTTAAGCGATGTGCAGGAAATGCAGGATCACAACCTCACCGCAGAATACGTCAACGAAATGCTCGCGCTCGGTATCGAACCCGATGGACTCGGCGAATGGATCAACCTGCGCGTCCATGAGATCACACCGCGTTACGTCCGCGAATTGCGTGATATGGGAATCAACGATCTCGACCTGGATGAGTTGATCGAGCTAAGCCTGCATGATGTTTCGGCCAAATATGTTTCCGAATTGCGTGAAGTCGGCTTGAAAGATCTGGATGTAGATGAACTGGTTGAATTAAGCAATCACGATGTCTCTGCCAAATATATCGCTGAATTACGTGAAGTCGGCATAAAAGACCTGGATGTGGACGAGATCATTGAGTTGAGCAATCACGAAGTTTCAGCAAAGTATGTTGCTGAATTACGTGCGACTGGATTAAAGAATTTTGATGTGGATGATCTGATCGAACTCAGCAATCACGAGATTTCTCCCAAATACATTGCCGAATTAAAGAAAATGGGACTCAAGGACTTCGATGTCGATAATCTCGTGGAGTTGGGAAATCATGATGTCTCCCCCGAATTTATTGCGGAACTGCACTCGCTCGGCCTCAAAGATCTGGAAATTGACGACATCATCGAGTTAAGCATCCACGATGTCTCGCCTGAATTCATTGCCCAAATGCGCGAACTCGGATTCAAGGATTTGGACACAGATGACCTCGTGCAATTAAGCAATCACGATATTGACCCTGAATTTGTAAAAGCCCTGCGTGACTTTGGGATCAAGGATCTTGATATTGATGATGTGGTGGAACTGGGCATTCATAATGTCAGTCCGCGCTATCTGACTGAGATGAAAGAAGCCGGTCTGAAAAATGTGGAAATAGACGAACTGGTCGAAATGCGCATTCATAACGTCACCCCAAAGTTCGTGCGTGAATTGCATGAAATGGGCTTCGATAATCTACCCGCCGATGAACTGGTCGAGTTGAACATTCACCACGTCACCCCGCGCTTCATCCGCGAAATGAGACGCAAACACGGCGAGCATCTCACCCTTGAGCAAATCCGCGATATGCGCCTGCATGGAGTTGAAGAAGTATTGGGTGTTCGGTAGTAAATGAAAATAAGTAAATAGTAATAAGCAATAAATAAAAAGGCCGCTGAGTAAACCTCAGCGGCCTTTGCTTTACCTGATTACTTTTATTAGCGAGCCAATACTTTGGTCATATGGTAATACTCCATATTGACCTTGCGCTTATTGCTGATCACATCCAAAAGCGGAATAAAGTCTATCCCTTTGCTCTTGAGACCGGTCATCACGCCATGTTGGCCTTCCAGAAGCGCCTCCACAGCTTTGACTCCCATACGGGAAGCCAGCAGACGGTCATAAGCAGTCGGTGAGCCACCGCGTTGAATATGACCAAGAATGGTCATGCGGGTTTTGAAGCCCACATCCAGATCGTCAATGCGTGTGGCGAGATCGGTCGTGCGGATTCCCGAGCCTTCGGCGTTGATGATGATGGCATGAGTCTTGCCGCGCTTGTAGGCATCTTCCACGGCTGCGGCGATTTCATCCGTAGTGGTGGGTACTTCAGGGATCAAGACCACTTCCGCACCACAGACAATGCCAGCCATGACAGCCAGATAGCCACTGTTGCGTCCCATGGTTTCGATCAGGAAGGCGCGTTGATGTGATGAAGCTGTGTCGCGCAATTTGTCCACGGCTTCCATGATGGTGTTCATGGCGGTATCCGTGCCGATGGCGATATTCGTGCCCCAGATATCATTGTCGATGCTGGCAGGGATGCCGATCACCTTGATATCTTTTTGAGAAAGCGCATATGCGCCATTCATTGAACCTTCACCGCCGATCACGACCAGGGCATTGATCCCTGCTTCGTTCATCTTGCGGATCGCGTCGCGCTGCCCGGAGGGTTCCATAAAGCGTTTGCTGCGGCTGGTCAATAAAATTGTTCCACCGCGCTGCAAAATACCGCCCACAGAGCGCTCATTCATGGAATGAAAATCACCGTTGATCAAACCTTCATATCCATTATTAATACCAAGCACGTCTATGTTATTTGACAGTGCTGTGCGCACCACAGCGCGGATGGCTGCGTTCATACCGGGGGCATCGCCGCCGGAGCTAAGTACACCTATTGTTAATTTATTTGCCATTTTCTATTTCTTTCTTAATTTGATATGTGTCAAAATCACGCGCCACAGCGGTATTATTAAAAATGGATTGCGCTTCCGCAATCACATCCTTTTCACGATAACGGCGCGAAATATGAGTGAGAATTAATTTCTTAACCCCTGCTTTTGTGGCGAGTTCCGCACCCATTCGGGCAGTAAGATGGGAAAACTGCTTCGCCATGTCTGCTTCTTCATCAAGATACGTGGATTCGATCACAAGACCGTCTGCATCTTTACATACTTCAAGCAGATTGTCTGTTCTGCCTGCATCCCCCACCACCACGAGTTTACTGCCCTTTTCCCACGGCCCCAGCACATCGTCAGGCATGATGTGTCTGCCGTCGGGCAGGGTAATCTCTTTTCCGGCAACTAGGTCGCGGCGTTCAGGTCCGAACGGCACTCTCAATTCATCCGCTTTTTCTGACAGGAAGGGACGGCGTGCTTTTTCCTCAAAAACATATCCCAGACAATCAGGCCCGCGATGGGTCACAGAAAAAGCAGTGACTGTAAAATCGTCCGCTTCAAAGACCACGCCGGGTTTGATCTCTTTCAAGGTCAACGGCATGGGCGGCTGATTGCCGCGCAATACAACATCATAGAGCAAAACGCGCACACGCTCCAGCGTACTTTTTCCGCCGAAGATCGTGAGTTCATCAATCGACTCCCAGCGCAGAAGCGTGGAAAGTAATCCGCCCAGCCCGAGGATATGGTCAAGATGCCCATGCGTTAATAGAATACGCGTCAGACGTTTAAAGCCAATACCCGATTGGAGGATCTGTCTTTGTGTGCCTTCGCCGCAATCAATAAGGAAGCGATACTCGTTATGAGAAACGACCTGCCCTGAAAGTCCGCGCTTTGCAGAAGGCGCGGAAGCGGATGTGCCAAGAAAAAGTATTTCGAACAATGGTTGATTCCTTACAATGTTGAGCGGCAGAGTTTTGGATTTTCCCTGCAACAACTGTTGAAAAATAACTCTGCAATTGTACCTTAAAGAAAACAGACCATTTGTGCTATAATCTTTTTTGAAATTAACATTCACAAATTACGCATTACGAATCACGTTTCACGTAAAATGCCTCTTCTCAAACCATCCACTCCCCTTAAAAAAAATACAGCGCCTGCGGGCAAGACCATTCCCCCCAAAAAAAGGGGATGCCTCGCACAATAAACCTGCGCATAAAAATAAACCACAGTACGCACCGCCGCCGCCCGCACCACGCGCGCTCTCCTTTTGGGATATGCTATCTGCCGAACGCAAACTGGATGTCGTTGGCATCATCCTTGCATTCACTGGCATCATTATTATTTTGGGCTTGGTCTCTGCCAATCGTTCTGAATTAATTGGCAGAGCAATCTCCAAATTCTTTCAAATATTCGGCTGGGGTTTTTATATCCTTCCGATCGGCCTCGTCTTTTTTGGCTTATGGCTTGTCTTTCGCAAGATCGAGCGCATTCCCCCGCTTTCCATCGAACGTGCCGTGGGTAGCATTATCCTTTTTGTCTGGACGCTGACCGTTTTACATTCATTTGTCGCCACTGCCGAAACCGCAGAAATGGTCGCGCTGACCGGCGTTCGCGGCGGAGCGCTTGGCGGCCTCTTTCAACGCATACTCTGGTTCAGTTTTGGCGGCGGCGGAGCCTTTATCGCCCTGTGCGCCTGGTTGATTATCGGCATCGCAGTCTTTTTGGATAAACCGGTAAAGGATTTATTTTTCTGGCTCGGTCCATTGTTTAACTGGATCAGAAAGTGGATGAATAAACCCATCGCATCACAACTTGACCTGAATCCTGCTTCTGTTTCGACGGAAGATTTCACCCCGATCGATCCCTCCGCTGTGCCGCCCATTGTGGCAACAGGCGAAGCAATTCAACCCACACGCACCACTAGCGGCCCCACCGTCATCCATTGGACATTGCCCAATGTCAGCGATATTCTGGTTTCAGGCAATGCGCCATCCATCAATGAAGAATTCATTCAACAGCGCGCACGCTTGATCGAAGAAACACTCGCATCCTTCGGCGCTCCGGCTCAGGTAGTTGCGATCAGCCGCGGGCCATCGATCACGCAATTCGGAGTGGAGCCGCTATTTCTTGAGACAAGAGGCGGAGTCCGCACCAAAGTCCGCGTTAGCAAGATCGCATCCTTATCCGATGATCTTGCGCTTGCATTGGCCGCACCGCGCATTCGCATTCAAGCCCCCGTACCCGGACATAGTTATGTGGGTATCGAAGTTCCAAACGAAGAAATGGCAATGGTGGCCCTGCGTGATATTTTGGAAAGTGATACTTTCAAACGCAACACCAAGCCTTTAAATTTTGGTCTGGGACGTGACGTAGCCGGACTTCCGATCATCGCCAGCGTGGAAGGGATGCCGCACATGTTGATCGCGGGTACCACCGGTTCCGGTAAATCTGTTTGTGTCAATTCAATCCTCACTTGTTTGTTGCTATACAACACACCCGATGACCTGCGACTCGTTTTGGTTGACCCCAAACGCGTGGAGTTGACCGGTTACAACGGCATTCCGCATTTGCTCGGCCCGGTGGTCGTTGAAATGGACCGCGTGATCGGCGCTCTGCAATGGATGACGCGTGAAATGGACAAGCGTTATCACATGTTCGCGCAGATCGGTTCACGTAATATCATTGATTACAACGCAAAGATGAAATTACAGGGACAGAAGAAACTGCCCTATCTCGTGGTCATCATTGATGAATTGGCCGACCTGATGATGATCGCGCCTGATGAAACAGAAAAGACGATCACACGTCTGGCGCAATTATCACGTGCTACGGGTATTCATTTGATCCTCGCTACACAACGCCCCTCTGTGGATGTGGTGACAGGTCTGATCAAAGCCAACTTCCCGGCGCGTATTGCTTTTGCTGTGGCCTCCAATACAGACAGCCGCGTTATTCTCGACCAACCCGGCGCTGAAAGATTGCTCGGGCGTGGTGACATGCTCTATCAAGCGCCTGATGCGCCCGCTGCCGCGCGTTTGCAGGGCGTATTCGTTTCAGATACGGAAATTCAGAACCTGGTGGAATATTGGCGCACACAAGCAGGCGGCGGAGTTGTTCAGCAGTCCACCACAGACATGCCTGCTGATTCCGTGCCGACCAATCTTCCGCTTAAGCAAACACAGCTTTGGGATGAAGGCAAAAAGTCAGATAACGATCCGCTGTATGATGAATCTGTCGATATTGTCCGCAAGGAAGGCCGCGCATCTGTCTCCATGCTGCAAAGAAGATTGCGTATTGGCTACACCCGCGCCTCCCGTATTGTGGATATGATGGAAGATAAAAAGATCGTCGGCCCCCCTGAAGGCGGCACCCAAATGCGCCCGGTTTTGGATTACGGTCAAACCGCGCCGCCGAAAGATGATGGAGCGTAAATAAATCTTATTTCAGGTGAAGTCTACCCTTTGAGGAACACAGCCGAAGGATGAGTTTCATAGTTAAACGGTCTTATAAATAGAAAATTCCGGGATGTGAGTCCCGGAATTTTCTTAAGTGAGTTTGTGATACATAGTATAATCTTTGTTCATCATTCCCTCGGAGGAACTATGACAGAAAAGAAAATAAGAGTATTGGTCGCCAAACCCGGCCTGGATGGACATGATCGCGGTGCAAAAGTAGTTGCGCGTGCTTTACGTGATGCCGGCATGGAAGTGATCTACACTGGCTTGCGCCAAACCCCTGAAATGATCGCCGAGGCCGCGCTTCAAGAGGATGTGGATGTGGTTGGACTGTCCATTCTTTCAGGCGCGCACATGGCATTAACCCCGCGCCTTCTTGAACTGCTAAAAATCAACGGACAATCACATGTGAAGATCTTTATCGGAGGCATCATTCCAGATGAAGATTTGCATCGTTTAAAAGAGATGGGCGTAACCGGAGTGTACGGTCCCGGCGCATCCACTGAAGACATTATTCGTGATGTCAGACTCGCAGTGGCTGGATAAGAGTTAATAAAAACACAGAGTTTAAAATACTCTGTGTTTTGTTGTTAATGATGATAATTACACGCTGAGCGGGGGGGGGGGGCCCCCCCCCCCCCGCCCGCCGGGGGGGGCGCGGGCGCCCGCCCCGCTGCCGGACTTCCAGAGAGCGCTCAGTCCTCCGCCAGGATGTAAACATTACATGCTGAGCGGAGGACAGTTCCACCGTCCGAACGCAGCCGAAGCGCAAGGTGATCGTCCTTCGAATACGGACTTCGCAGAGAGTGCTCAGTCCTCCGCTCAGGATGTATAAAACACAAATTAATTTATGACCTATTCTCAAGCAGTTCTCAACGGTGACCGACTCGCATTGACCCGCCTGTTAACACAGGTGGAGAATGATATGCCGGATGGCCGCGCCGCATTGATCGAATTATTTCCTCACACAGGCAAGGCGCATCTGATCGGCGTGACAGGTTCACCCGGCACGGGCAAATCTTCGCTTGTGAATCAACTGGCTTTGTATTATCGCAAAACAGAAAATAAACGTGTGGCAATTGTTGCGGTTGATCCTTCGAGTCCGTTCACGGGCGGCGCAGTGCTTGGTGACCGTGTGCGGATGCGTGACCTCGCCGGCGATACGGGCGTCTTCATTCGCTCAATGGCAACGCGCGGTTCACTGGGCGGACTTGCACAGTCCACGGCAAATATGGTGCAGGTCTTTGATGCCGCCGGATTTGATGTCATCATTATTGAAACAGTCGGCGCGGGTCAAAGCGAAGTGGATGTTGCACGTCTCGCGCACACAACTTTGGTGGTCGAAGCGCCCGGACTTGGCGATGATATTCAAGCCATCAAGGCCGGCATCCTTGAGATCGCGGATATTCTCGTCGTTAATAAAGCTGACCGCCCCGGCGTGGAAAATACAGAGAAGGCATTAAAGTCCATGCTGGAATTGGCTCACCCGGCCGCGCGGATTTTTCAGCATCACGGATCATCCATGCGGATAGCTGCCCCTGCACAAGAATCTTCATCCAGTCTGACGTGGATTCCACCTATCCAACGGACGGTTTCCACCGAAGGCAAAGGGATCGTGGAATTAACACAAGCCATTGCGCGGCATGTGGCGCACTTAACTCAAAGCGGAGATTGGGCCGTTCGTGAGCGTGCCCGGCTTGAGGTCGAGTTGGATGCGCTGATCCGCGAAGAATTGGTCAGCCGTTTCCGCAGAGATGTCCCGCAGAAGCAGTATGAAAATATGCTTGAGAAAATTATCCAAAGAGAAATGTCACCCGGGGAAGCAGTTAAGTTACTAATGAATGGCAGGTTAAAATGAGCATAATCTATGGCGAGCGAGTCCGGTTGCGTGCTACAGAGCGCGAAGATGTTAATAATTTTTATGCGTGGGTTAACGATCCCGATGTGACTCGTTACCTGTCGTTATATTTGCCAATGTCTACTGTGGATGAAGAAAACTGGTTCAATTCAATGACCCAGCGCAGTCAAAGTGAAAAGACACTGGTGATCGAAGTGCGTGATGGTAATGGCTGGAAGATGATCGGCAATTGCGGCGTATTTGATATTGACACAATAGGCCGCCTGGGCGAGATCGGAATTATGCTCGGTGAAAAAGATGAATGGGATAAGGGCTACGGCACGGAAGCAATGTCGCTGCTGGTGCGTCATTGCTTTGAAACCTTGAATTTCAATCGCGTCTATCTGCGTGTGTATGCGGAAAATCTGCGCGCAAAACGGGCCTACGAAAAAGCAGGATTTGTGGAAGAGGGCCGTTTACGTGAAGCTGTTTATAAAAACGGAAAATATGACGATGTAATTATTATGAGCGTATTACGCGCTGAGTGGATCGCACAAATGAAGGAGAAATAAATGCAGCATACCCATCGTGATTTGAAGGTGTACGGCGGAATTAAATTATTTGCAGGTTCCGGCTCGCCTGATCTTGGACAAAAAATTGCCGATTATCTCGACCAGCCTGTCAGTGAGCGCGAGGTGATTGAATTTCCGAATGAGAATCTTTTCGTGAAATTGGGCGGCAGTGTGCGCGGACAGGATGTGTATGTGATCCAAACCACTTCGTCACCGGTGCATCGCAATTTAATGGAATTGTTGATCATGATCCAAACCCTGCGTTTAGACTCTGCCGCGCGCATTACAGCGGTTGTGCCATATTTATGTTATGGCCGCTCCGATAAAAAAGATCAACCGCGTGTGCCGATCACTGCCCGCCTGGTCGCGGATATGCTCGAAGTGGCCGGCGCAGATCGTTATATGACGCTTGATCCGCACGCCGGACAGGTGCAGGGTTTCTTCTCCATCCCGGGTGACGTGTTGACCGCTTCCCATTTGCTGGTGGATCATATTAACAAAAATATCCGCTCTGAAATGGTGGATCCTGTGGTCGTTTCAGTTGACCTTGGCTTTGCCAAAAAAGGCCGTAATTACGCCGCCGATATGGATATGCCGATCGCGTTCATTGAAAAACGCCGTCAGGGAAATGATGCGAAAGCTGAAGCATTGACCCTGATCGGTGATGTCAAAGACCGCGATGTCATTATTGTGGATGATGAAGTGGATACCGGCGGTTCCATTGCGCAAGCAGTGAAGGTTGTCAAACAAAATGGCGCGCGTGATGTATATCTCGCTTTTGTGCATGCCATTCTTTCGCGCAATGGCGCAGAACGGCTGGCTTCTCTGCCGATTAAACACATCATCACCACAGACTCTGCGCCGCTTTCTCCTGAAAAAAGAAAATTCCTCGAAGGCCGCATCACTGTGCTTTCTGTCGCGCCGTTATTGGGTGAAGTGATCAAACGTGCCCATGAAGGCCGCTCGGTTGGAGAGATGTTCAACGAGTAATTTAACTGTCCCTAAACACATCTTACCTGATACCCAATTCTCCCATGCCTGAACTTCCTGAAGTAGAAACCATTGCACGTGCCATAAAACCGGAACTGGTCGGCAGAACCATCGTCTCTGCTGACCTGCGCTGGGCGCGCACGCTTGCCATTCCTTCTTCGGCCCAATTCAAGAAACAGATTGCCGGGCAGAAAGTTTTGGACGTTTCACGCCGCGCAAAGTATCTGGTCATTAAATTGGAAACTTGCAGTTTCCTTGTACATTTGCGCATGAGCGGAGATGTGATAATAAGAGCAGGTAAAATCAAGCCGGAAAAACATGATCGCCTTTTGCTTCATCTTTCAGATGATAATTATCTGGCTTTCAACGACACGCGTAAATTTGGACGCGTCTGGTTAACAGACCGGCCCGAAACCATTCTTGGCAAACTTGGCCCGGAGCCGCTCGAAAAATATTTTACGGCTCAATGGCTCTTTGAAAATTTACAAACACGCAAGCGGTATTTAAAACCCTTGCTGCTTGATCAAACTTTCATCGCCGGCCTTGGCAATATCTATACCGATGAATGTTTACATATTGCGCAATTGCACCCGATGGCCGCCTCAAATAATGTCACACAGCAACAGGCTGTGGAATTGCATAAGGCGATCCGCGCAGTTCTAAAAGAAGGCATTCGCCGCAACGGCGCCAGCATTGACTGGGTCTACCGCGGCGGTGAATATCAAAATCATTTTCGTGTTTACGGCCGCGATGGCGAACCGTGTGATGTGTGCGGCACCACAATTCAAAAGTTCACCGTGGGTCAACGCGGCACACATATTTGTCCAAATTGTCAGCGCTTGAGGTGAGTTATGACAGTCTTATACGTTATTATCGCAATCGTTATCGGATGGTTCATTGGATTTCTTGATTCCAATCTTCGCACGGCGCAAAAAATTAAAGCCGCCGAATTAAAAGCCGAAAACATCATCAAAGAAGCGGAGATCAAGCTCGCCCAAGTCCAGCCAAAGGACGGTCTCCGTCTGCGCCGGATGATCCCAGTTTATTGAGTCTCAAAAAAGGATAATGGAACATATAAACTTGAAATAGACGGCGTGCCGGTTGGCGATAAGTTATTCCCCGATAAGAAAAAGCGCTTGATCGAACTGGTCACCGTGCTGCGCCCCTGGCTGGAAGGTGGACAGACTCAACAAGCCGCATCCCAGCCCGCCGCGCCGGTTCAGACTCCGCCGATAGCTGATCCTGCTCAAGCTGTTATTTATTCCCCTGCGGCATCTTCCACTCAACCTGTGACGCCCATCGTAAAGAAACCAGAAGTGGAAAAAAACATCGCAACTCTTAGTATTGTGGCTCAAATTGATACTGTTTTACAGGCGCGTCTGGTGGATACCGCACTCGCCAAACGAGGCGTCCGGTTGCAGGATTCTCCCCAGGGTGAGGTGGAAGTTTATGTCGGACTGGATAAATTTAACTCGGTGGATGAAGTCCCCGATGAAATGATAAAAGCCACCATCCGCGCCGCCATCGCTGAATGGGAAGATAAATACACCCCCGGCTTGTAAAGATATAAGCGACAAAAAAGCCTCCGATTATCGGATGCTTTTTGTTGTCGCTTATCCTTTATATCTTGCAGATAAGATTGGACATAATCCATCTTCGGCAATCTCTGCCGTTACATTTGGCGCGTAGAGTTGACGTAAGGCATTCGTGCTGTATATTGATCCCATGCACAGCAGATCGTAATTCCCCTCTTTTACCTCGGCCATGATCTCTTCCACAACATTGCCCTGCCGCGCTTTTACGTTTGCAGTCAGGCCGTCATTTTTTGCGATTTCCAAAGCCTGACGCAAACTTCGTCCAATGGGTGTGTCTGTCTCTGTCAGGTTTTGCCAGTTTGCGCTCACGGTTTTTGCGGTTGGATAGTTAAGATCAATTTGGGGAATAATATGCAGCAGTGTGATCTCGGCGCGGCTTTTCATTGCCATTTGCATGGCGATGTGTTCAGCCGTGACTTCATATCCCAACCCGCCAATGCAGATCAATATTTTTTTCAAAGGGAGTTTTGACTCAGGCA
This sequence comes from Candidatus Villigracilis proximus, assembly GCF_016717045.1. NCBI lineage: Bacteria > Bacillati > Chloroflexota > Anaerolineae > Anaerolineales > Candidatus Villigracilaceae > Candidatus Villigracilis > Candidatus Villigracilis proximus. Next base: position 223,118 of record NZ_JADJUO010000010.1, read on the forward strand.
CATACAGGATCGGCTGTTCGATCTCTTCCATTAAATGACGAATGGAACGCCCGGTTAACATGCGGCGAAATTGCGGGCGTCCCAACGGCCCCAGTACAATGATGTAATTGCCTTGTTTTGCTTTACGCGGAATCACATCTTCCGCGTTTCCGTTTTGCACTTCGAGTGTATAGTCCACTCCGTTTTTCTGGAATAACGCAACGGCGCGTGCGAAGACATCTTCCAACGGGTGGTGGTCATCTATCGCAGCCGGACTCAGGTTTTCGGTCACGCCAAGAAGCGTGATCTTTGTGTCCAGCGTTGCTGCGAGCCATGCTCCATATTCAATGGAAGGCCATGTCCCTTTAAATCCATTGGTTGCAATTAATAAATCAGGTTTCATAAATTTTTCCATTGATCGGGTTATCGAAATAAAAATACGCCTAAAATCCCCGCGCCCAGCAGCACCAGCGGAGATGGAATTTCAAACCATAATGCCAGGGCGGTTAACGCAGCAATGAATACAGCGCGTTTGTTGATCTTTTTGTTTTGTCCAACGTGGAAGAGTTCCCAGGCTACCATGAGAATAAGCGCGGCGATTGCGGGACTCATGCCTTTTACAAAACCTTGCAGCCAGTCTTCCTGTTGAAATTGCTGCAAGACCGCGGCCACTGCGAACATCATCACGGTGGGAGGTAAAACTGCACCCAGTAGTGCGGTGAAAACGCCCGGGATGCCGCCAGCCGCATAGCCGACAAACATGGCAAGTTTCAGAGCTTCACTGCCCGGCAGCACGTTTGAAAAACCAACAGCTTCCACAAAGCGTTCTTCACTCATGATGCTGCCAACCGCTTCCTTATATAACAAGCCGACAGATGCAGGACCGGATGGGGAAAGTAGGTTTACTTTAAGGAACATCCATAGCAGACGGAGCCAGACTGAAAATTTTGATTGTTTCATGATGTGAGAAAAATGATACCAACGATGCCGGCGATGATGACGACGATACGTTCAGGTGCTTTGAACCACATGGCTGTCAGACTGATAATGCCAATGACCCACCCCACCCAACTGGTTTCCCCGCCTTTTTCAAAGATTTTCCAGGCGGTGAAGATCATCAGCACAGAAATGGCGGGAGCGAGTCCTTCGACAAAATTACCCACCCAGGCTTCGCGGCGCAGACGGTGCAGGACCATCGTTACACCGAGGATGATAAGGGTGGGCGGCAAAATTGACGCAAGCAATGCCACTAGTCCGCCGGGGATTCCGCCCGCAGCGTAGCCGATATACATCGCAAGTTGCAGTGCGTCGCTGCCGGGCAGCACAGAAGATAAGCCAACAGCTTGAATAAATTGATTTTCTGTAACGAACCTTCCCACCGCTTCATGATATAGCAAACCCACAGAAGCCGGGCCGGAGGTGCTGAGTAGATTGACTTTGATGAAAGTCCAGAAAAGTTGAGAGAGGATGTCCACTCTGTTAAGTCTATCATGTTATGGTTTGACGCCTTCCATTTTCAACAGCCATTCTTTTGTTGGCAGTCCATCTCCGCCGCCGTAGCCGTGAAGTTTCCCGTCTGCGCCGATCACACGGTGACAGGGAATCACAAGCGGCATGGGGTTTGTGGCGTTGGCACTGCCTACGGCACGGTAGGCATTTGGATGCCCGATCTGCATCGCGATGTCGGCATAGGTCCGTGTTTCGCCGTAGGGAATGGCGTAAACTGCCTTCAATGCTTTCAATTGAAACGGCTTCAATGTAGACCAGTCAATTGCGATCGTGAAATCACGGCGTTTGCCTTTTAGATATTCGCCTAATTCCTTTGCATACCCCTGGATTTTTCTTTTGGTTTTTCTCAACCGTCCTGTGCAGGCGGAAGAGACGGGCATCCAGCTCGGGCTGAGAATCTGCCCATTCAACAGCGACCAGCCCAAGGTCGGAGGCAGCGATGCGCAAATCTCCGAGGGGTGTGTTATTTAATTCGCCAAGATAAATTTTGAGGGAAGGGAGTGTCATTTTGTCATCCTCTAAAAAGAAAAAGTGTTTGCAATCTTGTTAATTGCCTGACAATCGTAGGGTAGTCGTAGGGCAAGCGTCAAGTACTAATCAGACAAGCATGATAAATTTAGCGCTGTAAGGTGATTTCTCTTCTCCTCCTTTACTAAGAGAGCCGCGGTCGGCGTCCGCGGCTCTCGCCGTTTAAGTGGACACTGGCAGTATAATCGCGTCATCAAACTCTTGCGAGGTTAGTATGTCTGTAAAAATAACAATCATCGGTCTTGGTCAGGTGGGCGGCTCGATCGGCCTGGCGCTGGCGCCGCATAAAAATAGCCTTTCTGTATTTGGACACGACAAAGAAATATCGATCGAGCGTGCTGCTCAGAAAAAAGGTGCGGTTGAAAAAACCGAACACAACCTTCCCCGTGCTGTTGAGGGCGCTAAAATTGTAATTCTTGCCCTGCCTGTGCATCAGGTGCGCGATACTTTGGGATTTATCGCACCTGATCTAATGGAAGGCGCAATTGTAGTGGATACTTCTCCTGTTAAGTCAGAGGTTTCCAAATGGGTAAAGGATATTTTACCCGCTGGATGTTCCTATGTGGGAATTGTTCCAACGATTGGATCTGAATTTTTAAACGGGACAGAAAAGGGTCTGGACTCAGCCCGGGCTGATCTGTTTTCGAAAAGCATTTTCCTGCTTGATGCTCCTGCCAGCACAACCGGCGAATCTGTGGAGTTGGTGATGGAACTCGTGCAGTTGCTGGGCGCCAACATCATGCTGACAGATATTGTGGAATCAGATGGATTAATGGCGACTGTGCATCTTCTGCCTCAACTTGTCTCTGTTGCATTGTTGAATGCGACAGTGGATCAACCCGGCTGGCTTGAAGGACGTAAATTGGCCGGACGTGCTTATGTGGCGGCAACCTCTGCACTGGTCGTGGAAGATGAACCAGATGCCTTGCATATGTCGGCGTTGCATAATAAGGAAAATGTTGTCCGTTCACTGAATACGATGATCGCCTCTTTGGGCGCTTTGCGCGATGATATTGAAAAGGGCAACGAAGAAGCCGTAAAAGTCCGCTTGCAGGCCGCGCATGAAGGGCGTGAAGTTTGGTTGAATGAACGCATCTCTGCCAATTGGGAGAGTATGCATAAAGAATCAGATAAGCCCATATCTATCAGCGAAAGATTGTTTGGCGGCCTTTTGGGTATCCGCTCGAAAAACAGGAAATGAGTTGTTATTGCTACATTCTCGAATGTGCAGATGGAACCTTCTACACAGGCTGGACGACAGATCCGCAGCGAAGAGTGAACCAGCATAACAAAGGCATCGGCGCGAAATATACCAGTACACGCCGGCCGGTAAAATTGGTTTATCTGGAAACCCTGTCCACTCGAACCGAAGCCATGAAACGTGAACTTGCGATCAAAAAAATGAAGCGCGTGCAGAAAAGTAAATTGATCGAAACGGCAGGCATGAAGTGAGAAACTCAATAAAAATACTCCGCGAATTTTCGCGGAGTTTTTTATTGTTATATTTTTATTCAGTAAACAGCGGTAAATGACCAAGGGAAATGATATGCATCCACTCTGCGCGGTCACCTTCAGTGAGGATCGCGGCTTCAGCCACCACTTCCGCTTTGGCTTTATCCAAAATCATGCGCATGCCTTGCAGCGTGGAGCCTGTGCTGATCACATCATCAAGGATCACCACTTTTTTATTCTCGATCAACCGGCGGTCTTTTTCATCAAGGAACAGAATTTGCGGCTGACCGGTTGTGATCGAAAGCGTTTCTGCTTTGAGCGCATCACCCATGTACGGCTTATAGGATTTTCGCAGGATCACGTACGGTTTCTTTGTTTCAACCGAAACCGCATACGCCAGCGGAATGGACTTGGCTTCAGCGGTCACGAGAATATCATAATCAACTTCTGCAAGTTTCTTTCCGAGTTCACGCGCGCAAGCCTGCACCAACTCGGTATCCCCTAAAATATTCAAGATCGCGATCTTGAGTCCGGGCTTGATCTCAAACAATCGCAGGTCGCGTTTTACGCCTGCGATCTCAATGGAATGTACCTGTTTGTCTGTCATTAATTTCCTCCGAGGGAAAAATATTTTTGCGCGTGAAGTTTATCATACCTTGCAGGTTGTTAATACAAGTTGAGTATTGCGCAGGGATAGGTAGATGCTTCATTGCCGGGGGATTACAGAAAAATAAGCGTATAGAAAATTTGTGCTATACTCTGCCCATGTCTGTTATCCGCGCTTCTGATATTGGAAGTTATTTATATTGTCGCCGCGCCTGGCGTTACCGCAAGGATGGGGTTGAGTCGGAGAATAAAGCCGAGTTGGCCGCCGGGACTGAATTGCATCGTCAGCACGGACGCAAGACTCTATCCGCGCTTCTATTGCGGACCGTTGGCATGATTCTGCTTCTGGTGGCAATTCTTACGCTGGTAGCGTATTGCACCGCACAATTGTAAAGGTGTCTTTTGGGACATCTTAATGGAGAAGAATGTCTGACCTATTAAACCGTCTTGGCTATTTGCAAACCCGCCGCGACCGAACGCCCAACCTTGATCTGGCGCGTGATCTCGTGGCGCGTGAGGATATGGCCGGGATACGCGAGATCGCTCAGAATATGCACAACGACAACAAGAATATCCACGGCGACTGTATGAATGTCATGTATGAGATCGCGATCATTGACCCAAATCTCGCCGCGCCATATGCAGATGATTTTATTAAATTTCTAAAAGCAAACATCACAACATGGTGCGCGGCGCGATCACGGCCCTCGCAGAAATTGCAAAAGTAAAACCTGAGTTTATCTTCAAGCATTTGGATGAGATCAAAAAGGTTAAAGAAACAGGCCCCGATAGTATTTCCATTGACAAGTCCATTTCGGCGTTGGCGCATACAGCATCCGCAAATGATGAGTATGGCAAGGTCGTCTTCCCTTATCTGATGCAGCACATCTTGACCTGTCATCACAAGGAAGTGCCGGAACACGCCGAAAGAATATTGCCCGCTGTCAATGAAAATAATAGTATCGAATTCATCAAGACCCTGGGAAAAAGAATGGAAGCCCTTTCCGGTTCCGACTTTACCCGTTTAAAGAAGATCGTAAGAATAGCTGAAAAAATATAATCTGATTACTGATTACTGATTACTGATTACTGATTACTGTAATGCTCTATATCACTCTTCTCCTCTTTGTTATTGCCCTGATCTTCTTCTGGCGTTCAAACCGCCAGCAAAAAGAAGCAGGCCTGCCCGGCGGACGTATCATCTACACCGACACGCACGGATGGGGCAAAGTGGAAAAACCGCTTTTCTATGCCGCGATGGAGTTGACAGGCAAGCCTGATTACCTCGTCCAACAAAATGGGAAGATCATTCCCGTTGAGGTCAAATCAGGCCGCGCACCGGAAACTCCCTATGATTCGCATATTTATCAGCTTGCTTCCTATTGTTTATTGGTGGAGAAGACCTATGGCACACGTCCGCCGTATGGGATTATCCATTACGAGAATCGGGATTTCGCCATAGATTACACCCGTGAATTGGAGAATGCCTTGATCGACCTGCTTGTGGAAATGAAACGTGACGAAATTAAAAAAGATGTTCCGCGTTCGCATGAACAAGCCGGACGCTGCGCCAAATGTGGATTTAGAAATCATTGCGATCAGAACCTTGTCTGAAAGCCATGTAACGCTGTGACATTACAAAAGGTATAATTTCGTTATGCCAGAACCCTTCCTGCCCAAACATCCCGTTGTTACAGCGTATCCAAAAATGCCCGAAGCCTTTGCTGAAGCTGAAGCGATGGCTGCTTTCCTTAAGGAAAAGGGCATGGATGCTGCCTGTGGTTCCTTGTATGATGAAGAACTTCGCAAGCGCGTAAAAAAAGGCGAGTTTGATATGCTGATTGCCGTGGGCGGTGATGGGAGTGTCTTACGTGCAGGACATCTATGCGCACCCAGCGGTGTGCCAATCCTTGGCGTGAATCTTGGCAGACTGGGTTTTTTGATCCAGGTTGATCGTAAGGATTGGCGTGAGTACTTTGTAAAATTATTGAACGGTGAAGCATGGATCGAGAACCGCATGATGCTGCGCGCAGAACACATCCGTGCAGGCGAAAGCCTCGGCAGTTCGAATGCATTGAATGAAGTCGTTGTCGCTCGTGGACAAAACCTGCGCCCTGTTCGCTTGACCGCTTCCGTGGACGGGCGTCACCTCACCAGTTATGTCGCAGATGGTCTCATTGCCTCCACCGCCACGGGCTCCACGGCATATGCGCTCGCTGCGGGCGGACCCATTTTGCCGCCGGAGTTACGTAATATTTTGCTCATGCCCATCGCGCCGCATCTCTCTGTGGATCGGGCGGTGGTTTTATCAGAAGGTTCTTCAGTTAGCATTGTTGTAAAAAGTGAAAACTCAGTCCTCAGCGTGGACGGCCAGCCGCCAACGCCGTTGATGGAAGACGACCAGGTAAAAGTTACCGCCGCAGATGTTACCGCGCAGTTTGTTCGCTTTGAAGACCCGGGTTATTTTTATCGTAACCTTACTGCACACATGAACGAAAATTCTTTAGGATTTCCACGATGACAGATACCATCTCCGCTGCAACTTATTGTTATGTCCACCCAGATCGCGAAACCAGCTTACGTTGCAAGCGCTGTGAAAAGCCGATTTGTGCATCCTGCGCACAGCGCACACCCACAGGCTATATGTGCAGGGATTGTGTCCGTTCGCATCAGAAATCTTTTGATACTTCTGAATGGTACGATTACATCTTCGGGTTTCTTACCGCCGGTTTTCTTTCAGCCGTAACCTCCTTTCTGATCACTTTGATCGGCGGCATTGGCTTCATCGGCTGGTTTCTGATTCTTTCAGCTGCGCCCATCGCGGGCACCACAATTGCCGAATCGGTGCGCGTTGTCACCCGCCGTCATCGTTCACGCTCATTGTTTATTACGGTCGCGGTGGGGATGGTGCTCGGCGCTCTGCCCATGCTGATCGTTCAATTATTAAACATGAATATTTTTGGGATCGCCTTTCAAGGGATATATCTGTTTATCGCTGTGCCGCTCGTCTACACCCGACTTTCTGGAATCCAATTATTTAAATAGCCTATGCTTACTGAACTTCACATCCAAAACTTTGCAATCATAGACAAACTTGACCTGCGCTTTGACTCTGGTCTCATCATCCTCACGGGTGAAACTGGCGCGGGCAAATCCATCATCCTTGACGCGGTCGTCATGCTTCTCGGCGGCAAAGCGGATACCACCTTCGTGCGCTCTGATTCAGACGCCGCATTTGTCGAAGCGGTGTTCCAGCTCACCGGTCCGGAAAAAGAAGCGGTGCATTTCATCCTCAACCGCGAAGAGCTGATGGATGATCCCAATTATGTGGTGCTCATGCGCGAAGTCCGCAAAGAGGGACGCAGCGTGGCGCGCATTAATGGCCGCACGGTGAATGTTGGATTGTTGAAGGAACTGGGCGCGCTGCTGATCGACATCCACGGGCAGGCGGAACATCTCTCGCTGCTCGATCCGCGCGCGCACCTTGGCCTGCTCGATCGCTACGCGGAAGTGGCCCGGCCCCTCAGCGACTACCGCCAGACCTATCACTCGCTGTTAAATTTGCGCCGTGAGTTGAATGATTTGCGCAAGTCGCAATCTGATGCAGACCGCCGTATTGAAATGTTGACCTATCAAGCCGAAGAGATCGAATCGGCGAGATTGAAAGTGGGCGAAGATGAAGAATTGCGCAAAGAGCGTGACCGCTTAGCTAATGCCGAAGCCCTTGCACAAAATGCACAGGAAGCGTTGGCTGTGTTGGATGAAGGTTCGCCCGAAACTCCCGCCGCGACCGACCTGGTCGGACAGGCCGCACAGGCGCTGGCGACTCTCGCAAAAATTGATGCGGGTCAGGCTGAGTTGGCGAATCAAGCTGAGTTATTGCTGGATACGATCTCCGATGTGATCCATGGTCTGCGTGATTATCTTGACGAGATCGAGTTCAATCCCAAGCGGCTTGAAGATGTGGAAGAACGCCTGGATGTGATCCATTCGCTGACGCGCAAATATGGCGGCAGTATTCCCGCGGTGATCGCCTATGGCGAAGATACCCGCAAACAACTTGAAACTATTACGGGCGCGGTGGATCGTATTAATGACTTGGAAATGCAGGAAGCGAAGTTGCTGGAAAAGGTTGCCAAACAAGGCGGTGTGCTTTCTGAGAAGCGCAAGTCTGCTGCCATTAGCATGGGTAAAGGCATTGAAACTGAACTTGGTGATCTGAAGATGGCTTCTGCCCAATTTGGTGTGGACTTTCAAACTAAGCCAGATGTCAACGGTGCGCCTCTGGCCGATGGCAGGCGCATCGCCTTTGATCAAAATGGTTTTGATCGCGTTGAGTTTTGATCGCGCCCAATCCCGGTGCAGGACTTAAACCGCTGGCAAAGATCGCATCTGGCGGTGAAACTTCCCGTTTGATGCTTGGCTTAAAGAATGTACTAGCCAGCGCTGACGAAGTCCCGTCTCTGATCTTTGATGAGATCGATCAAGGCATCGGCGGGCGTGTAGGTATGGTGGTGGGACACAAACTTTGGAATCTTTCGCGCACACATCAGGTCTTTTGTGTGACGCATCTTCCCCAATTGGCGGTCTTTGGTGATCAGCATTATCAGGTGCAAAAACTGATCGATAATGGACGCACGCTAACCCGCGTTGAATCTCTGGATGGTGATGCGCGCCTGCTTGAACTTCCTCAGATGCTCGGCGAGGTTGGTGAAGGGACATTACGTTCTGCGCACGAGTTATTGCAAATTGCGCGGCAGATGACCAAAGAAAAGAAATAGAAAATCATATAAAAAAACTCCTGTTCGTTGACAGGAGTTTTTTTATATGATTAAGTAATTGTCATTAAAATGTTGACAGCAAGGGTGAGGGGGGCACCCTTGCTGTCAACGAGATTAATATTACACCAACGATTCATTTCGCGCAAGTGTTTTTCATTAGAAATTGATTAATGTTTTTTGTAAATTAGTGCCCCGAGTAGGAATCGGACCTACATCTAAGCCTTAGGAGTGCCTTGTTCTATCCATTGAACTATCGAGGCGAGCAGGAAGATTATACACAAAAGGGTGGAATATATCCATTCAGGTTATTTTTGAGCGGATGTTTCTCTTGTTTGCCTTCTCTCAATGAGAGAGAATATGCCTTGGTGCTTTTGCGTTAAGAAACTCAGATTAAAGACAAGTCAAGAACCAAAGATGGCAACTGGAGTTATATAAAAAGCAGGTCGCGTCTCAAACGCGACCTGCTTTTTATAACAACATAATTGGGCTTGTTTCGTCTTTTTTGTGTTTCATAGCCCCAGATCGCGCATATAGTTTTCAAACTTATGTTTATAGACTTCTTTTTTTTTACGCCGTTCCATCGAGAGTGCAGAAAAAAGGGAAAGAACCGCACCAATTAGAATTCCAGCGGAAAGCATGATGAGTTTTAAGATTAGTGTGTTTGCTTCTTCCTCTGGCTTGATTGGCCCCATGAAGGGGGTAATGATAAAAAACAGCACGCCCTGTAGGAGGCCAAGAATGCCGCCTGCCAATGCTGTTTCCAATAAGCGAGTGGAGGATTTCTGCGTTTTTGAACGTAATGAACAGGCCGCTCCTGTGCTTATCGCAAGTAACCAGGCCATTGGTGTGATACAAATCACTCCAGGATAGCCAGACCATGTAATAAGCAGTACGGCTGCCAGCCATGGAGCAAAGTGACCAAGGGAAGTTCCGAAGATGGAACGAATATCAAGTTTTGTGGTTGTAGTTGTTTCCATGTTGATTGTTGGGTCCTTTTAAATCTTAAGCCTTCCAGATACGTTTTGCCTTGAGATAGCTTTAATGTCGAACTTCCATAATGGAACTTCTCTTTATTCTTATTCCTGAGAACAGGCGCTCACGCCTGATGTTCCCAGGTTGGTTTTTTTCGTAAATGATGTTTCACGATCATCCAGCCGATCAAGAAGAACGGCAGTGTGGAAAGAACCATCTTAATATCCAGGATCGCCGCACCAATGACAAACATGACCGACAACAGGCTGCCAATCCCTGCCATGCCAAGAAGTGTCAACGTTTTGCCTGGGGATTTCTGAAATAATGTGATGACTAGCAGCAATTGTCCTGCAAGAGGGAGCAGAGTCAAAGGGTGCGCAGCGGAACTGAAGTCTGTGAAGAGCTTGGGGATTACTTCGGTCTCTGCTTGAAGCAAAAAACATCCTGTTGCCTCCACACCATTCCAAATACCCTGTAAACGAAGCCAGGATCAATGCAAGGTTTAGGATTTTACTTTTCATTTTTATTCATCTTCAATCACTATGAAAGCCGCTGAGTCACTTCTCAATTTTCGCTCAGAAAATCAGTAACCGACCGGGAAGAAATATTCTCCTGAGTTATAGAAAGCGTGGTGCGCCTGTCTGTTTCTGTGCCAGTTGGAAACAACTTCCGCGCCGGATATATTATGTTTGATAATGACTGAGACGCTGATCATAATGAGCTTTTTGAGTTGAAAAGACTGGCTTATATTAATGCTTCCAAGTATGTATAATAGCATTTGTTATGAAGAATGTATTGCAAAAAACCGCAAAACAGTTCCGTAAAAATCAAGCCGACATAAGGGGATTCTGGACCCGGTTTACGCCGCCACACGCTTCGAACTTGGCCGATACCTGCCCTCGTCCGAACTGGCTCCCTTCGTCGAGCATCATTGGACTATCCACTGGGATTTGCGCGGACAGCCGCCATATATCTCTGAAGTGCTGCCGCATTCCAGTATTAATTTCGCCTTCACCGTGGAGCGGGGCTGGATCACAGGCATCACCACCGGGATGTATACCTACGAAGTGAAGGATGCCGGCTCGATCATCGGGACAATGTTTAAGCCGGGCGGGTTCTACCCATTCTGGAAGAAAAACATCGCGACCATCACTGATCAGGTAATTGATACGGTTACGGTTTTCCCTGAAGCGAATGAAGATTTTCGGTATGCCCTGTTCGATCAGGAAAATGATGAAGCCATGGTCGCCAAGGTAGAGGAGTTGCTTTTATCCAGAAAGCCGCGCATTGACCAGAACCTCACGCTCATCACGTCGATCCTCGAAGCGGTCAACACGGACAAAGACCTGCGCACCGTGGAAATGGTCACAGAGCGATTCTCCATCAGCGAGCGGACGGTTCAATATCTTTTCAAAAAATATGTCGGGGTCGGGTTGAAGTGGGTGTTGATGCGCTATCGTCTGCTCGAAGCCGTGGAATTGGCGGCTCAGCTTAAAGACCCCAATTGGGCATTGGTCGCCGCAGATTTGGGGTACAGCCATCAATCGCACTTCGTCAACGATTTTAAGAAACTTGTCGGCAAAGCGCCTGAACAATATGCTCAGTCCATTCGCGCCAAGTAGAATAGGGCGCTGGCTGAATCAAAACATCCGACACGATGAAGCGTCGGATGTTTTGATTTATCTCAGTGACTTTACTGCATTTTATTCAATATAGAATTGACTATTCGTCATTATGAAAAAGCATTGAAAAAACCTGCAAGATTCCATCGAAAAATATATGACTTAAGGCGGATACCTTTATTTTTTGATCTGGATACAATAACAGATGTTATGGACACAGTTTTAAAAATACCTGCATATCATTATCATCAAAAAAGAAGAAGGTATAAAGGGTTTCTCAACCCAATTCAGTCCCACACACACCTACAAATTAGGCAATACCTGCCCTCTCCAGAATTGGCTCCTTTTATAGATCAACACTGGATAATTTGCTGGGATTTACGTGGACAATCTTCTTACGTTTTTGAAATCATGCCGCATTCAAGCGTCAATCTTTCCATTAGATCGAATAGCGCCTGGATCACTGGCATTACAGATGGAGTATATAGGTACGAAATGAAAGGAATTGGGGCGATCATCGGGTCGATGTTCAAGCCGGGCGGATTCTACCCGTTCTTGCAGAATAACCTCTCCACCATTACCAGTAGAGAAATTGAAGCCGCTGAAGTCTTTACCGAAGCGAATGCCGCGTTTCGCTACTCCCTGCTTGGGCTGGAAAGTGACCAAGCCATGATTGCCAATATGGAAACACTATTGTTATCCAGAAAACCTTGTATAGACCCAAACCTCGAACTCGTCACTTCGATCTTTGAGGCAATCAAGACCGATAAATATCTGCGAACAGTCGAAGAGATTGCAGAACAGTTTGCTATTAGCGAACGCACGCTTCAATATGTATTCAAAAAGTATGTCGGGATTGGTCCAAAATCCATGTTGATGCGCAATCGCCTAATGGACGCTGCGGGATTGGCCGCCCAAATTGAAGACCCGGACTGGGCATCCGTTGCTATAGATCTTGGCTACAGCCATCAATCACATTTCGTCAACGACTTCAAAAAAATCATAGGCAAAGCGCCCGAGCAATACGTACAATATATACGCGACATATGCAACAAGTGAATATGAACTTGATCAAAAAACATCCGAAACTTCATTGTTTCGGATGTTTTTTGTTTACTTCAATGATTTGACTGCATTCCGTCCTGCCGCGCCGCTGACTCCCCCCCCGCCGTGGACTCCGCTTCCGCAGAGATACAAGTTATCAATGGGTGTCTTGTGATTCGACCAGCCTGGGATCGGTCGCATGAACAGGAATTGATCGAGCATGAGTTGACCGTGGTTGAGGTCGCCTTCGGTGAGACCGTAGGTGGACTCCAAATCTTGAGGCGTGATGACGTGATGCGTAATGCGTGATGCGTGAAGTGCGGGGAAGTATTCTTCCAATGTCTTGATTGCCAACTCGGCAACCTTTGCACTTTCCACTTTCCACTCACTATTTCTCAAAGCATACGGCGCAAATTGGAAATGGATGGAAACCGTGTTGCCCGAAGTTGTTACTTCCAAATAAGGTTTCTCAGAAATCTCACCATACTTCGATGCGTCGTAGGCGCGTTCGAGGTATTTGATGGATGGGGCGAGGACGACTGTCCCTTCGGGGATGCCGTGATTGCCATTCGTCTGCAAGTGGACTTTCGCCACCGAGCCGCGCATTTTGATGGATTGGGTGTGCCAGACGAAGTCGGGTGGCAAATCCTGTGCGCCGACGAGTTTGAGCAGGGTGTGTTTCGGGTCTGCGGAGGAGAGGATTTGATTTGCAAGAATCTCTTCGCCGTTCGCGAGGATGACGCCTTTCGCGATTTGACTTTCTACTTTGATACTTTTTACTTCTGACTCGGTTCTAATTTCACCGCCAAAAGATTTCACGGCATTCGCTAAAGCAGTTGTGATCTCACCCGCTTTGCCAACGTTGACATTCGCCAGCCCACCGCGATTCATCCAGTTGTGAATCAAGGTGTAGCCTGTACCCGCGCCCATCGGTCCCAGCGTGAATCCGTGGATGCCGACAGATGCAATCGCTGCTTTGACCACGTCCGATTCAAAATATTCATCGAGCAATTCCTGCGCGGTCATTGGCAGGGCGCGGATGAAGTTGAGCATGTCTTTGCGACCCGCGAGTTTCAGTTCGAGTCCCAACTCCAGCAAGCCGTAGCCTTCGCGGATGTTGAAGTTCAGCGGCAGGCGCGGCATGATGGTGGCGTAGGCGGTGTCGAGAATGCTCGCGGCTTTATCCATGAAGCGGACAAATTCAGGGAAGCGCGCCGCGTCTTTTTCGGAGATGCGTTTGATGGACTCGGCGTCGAGGGTGAGGTGTTTGCCGTCAGATTGCAGAGAAATGAAAGCTGGCTTTTCGTTTACTTTGGGAAGCGATAGTTTCAAGTCCTTGATGATGTCAGGGCGGAGAGTTCCGCCTGTCCAAACGGCGTCAGCGGTGAAGCCTTCGCCGAAGGATTCTGTCACAACCGAGCCGCCGACGATGGCGCGGCGTTCGAGAACCAGAACCTTTTTGCCTTGCTTGGCGAGATATGCGGCAGCGACAAGTCCATTGTGCCCCGCGCCGATGATGATGGTGTCGTAGTGATTTGTCATGAATAATTCCTCTTATATCCTAGATCAGTTACAGTTGATTCTTTTGTTACCCAATTTACTGTTCTTCCATCAGTCAGATGGTCAATAACTCTTGGCTGATATTCACCTTCGTAACCTAAAGTCTTAAGCGCTATACGAATGAGAATATCATGCAGATGATCCTGAGTTTTTATTATTTCACCCGATTCATAAGTACCATTCTCCATCTCAAAATAGCCCGTATGTATTGGGGCATTTCGTATTTGAGATAAAAAACTTGCCCAATTTCTACTTCCGCCGTTTATCTCAGAGTAATGTTTTTCCATAATTTCTGAATCGGGCAATTTGTAAAACCTCAACAACTCAATTACTTTTAAACCAAAATCGCCGTCTTTATTGTTCGCGTTTTCGATTCTGTTTCCTATTCTTCTGAGCGTGGTGCTTGCCTCAATTAAGTTCTCTTTTTGAGCTTGCCGCATTATTTTTTCTACTTTGTTTTTTGCTTCCATCAAAACTTCTTTTACTCTTTGCTGGTACTCTGCAGGCAAGTAATCCATTAAATTCTGCGACCCAAAGCCGTGCTTTTCACTTAATCCCTCAATTGCGCGAGTTAGTACTGTCATCGTGTTTTCAAAGTGACGTGAATATGGAAGTAAATCTATTAGATGGCTAATCAACACACGAAAATAAGTTTGATTAAACTCTAAAGAATTGCTTGCAACAGAAAGGAGATGTCCTAAACCGTTGTGTAAAGACTCACTTATGGCTGAGTAACCTTTTTCATAAGCGGTCTTTTTTGATGGGAAATGCTCTCTACGTATTAACTTGCCCTCATCATCTCTAATTTCCAACCATGAAGCCCCGATTTCTATACCCAAAGCAAAGCTAAGCAGATTAGTGTACTGATGAGGAAACCAAGCAGTATTTGTGTTAACAGTTACTCCCCAATCATTAATGAAGTTACACTTTGTTTCTCTTTCCCAGATTTTAAATTTTCATCCCTTTCTGTGTAGTCAGGAAGAGGTTCAATAAAACCGACTTGTTCTCCAAAATTAAAACCTATCAAAAAATTCCTTCGATTAGAAGTGTGCCATGCTATTTGCTTCTCTTTTTCTTCATCTATACCTACAACTTCAGGGGTTGAAAACTGCCTTAGTGGGTGTTGAGTCAATAATGGATGAGTGTTCTGACGAAAGGTCGTAGTCAGGTTAACCAATGGCGCAACCCAATACTTTGGCTCTTTTTTGTTTTCTGTGATAAAAGTGCCACGAGAAAACCAGAAAACAATATAACTATGAGTTTCAAGTGTTGTCCAATAAATATTGCCTTCTATAGTAAAAATTCCATCGCTTGTTTGAACGCTCAATTTCGTGCAAGGATGATTGTTATTTGACCCAATAGGAATCATAACTTGGTTTGGATTCCCAAAAGTGCGGTACAAAAACTTTAGTATTCTATATGTTTCTGAATTACTTTCTATCTGCATTTCCGTGTTTAAACGCTCATATTTCATTTCAATTTTGAGATCGCCCAGTTCATTAACCGTTACCTTGGTCTCTCCTTCAACAGTGCCTGATGGGTTTTCAAAGGATGCTTTTCCCCACCCTTCATAGGTAAGTTCACTAGAGAACCAAGGATTATGAATTGGAGAATATTTTTCTAAAAGTGTTTTTTCATCCATTTTACTTATCCATTATTTCAGGTCTTATTGAACAAAACCAAAAGGTAAAGTCAATCTCATTTTACAGAATCAGCTCACAGTTAAGAAAGAAGCGGTGGTCCATCGTCTGCGGTCTATCGTCTACATTCCATCCTTCAAAATTTCTTTTGCCGCCAACATGCCTGCCGCGCCCATGACGCCGCCGCCTGGGTGCGCGCCGCTTGCGCCGAAGTAGTAGCCTTTGAGCGGGGTGCGGAAGTCTGCCCATTGCGGGGTGGGGCGCAGGAAGAAAATTTGGTGCAGCAGCAGTTCGCCGTGGAAGATGTTGCCGCCCGTGATGCCCGCGATGGCTTCGATGTCTTTCGGTGAGATGACCTGCATGCCGACGATGGCTTTGCGGATGTTCGGCGCGTATTGTTCGATGGTCGAGACGACCGCTTCGCCGAGTTCGTCCCGCCGCGTGTCGTTCCAGCCGCCTTCGAGGTCGTACGGCGCGTATTGCACGAAGCAGGACATCACGTGCTGTCCGGGAGGAGCCATGTCTGGGTCAATCATGGATGGGAAAATCATATCGAGATACGGGCGCTTGGAAATCTGCCCGTACTTCGCGTCGTCGTAGGCGCGCTCGATGTAGTCAATGCTCGGGCTGATGGACACAGCGCCGCGATGCAGCGCCGAGTCGTGACCTTTGCCTTTGAATGGCAGCGCGGTGAAGTTGGGCAGTTCGCTCAACGCGATGTTGACCTTGCCCGACGAGCCGCGTGTGCGGAAGTTTTGCAGCGCGGTGACGAACTCATCGGGGAAATGTTTTTGTTCAACGAATTGCAGGAAGGTACGCTTCGGGTCTGCGGCGGACATGACAACTTTGGATGTGAGTTCATCGCCGTTCTCGAGAGCGACGCCAACAGCGCGTCCATTCTTAACGATGACCTGCTTCACGCTTGCGTTGAGTCTGACTTCCACTCCGAGCGCTTTCGCTGCGCTAAGGATGGAGCCGCTGACTCCGCCAGAGCCGTTCTTGGCAAAACCCCACGCGCGGAACGCGCCGTCAATTTCGCCCATGTAGTGATGGAGCAAAACGTACGCCGTGCCTGGCGAACGCGGACCGAGGAAGGTGCCGATGATTCCACTGGCAGCTTTGGTGCCTTTCAACGGGTCAAACTCGAACCACTCTTCAAGTAAATCCGCTGAGGATTGGGTGGCGAGTTTTGCAATGGCGTACAATTCTTTTTCAGAAAGATTCGCCGCGAATTGACCAACTTTGAGCAAGCCCATCAAGTCCTTCACGCTGAGTGAGGACGGGTCAGGCGGAATGAGATTGATGATGGGCTTGATGGCTTTTGCCGCACGAGCCATAACGCGGGCATATTCATCATAGGCTTCCGCGTCTTTGGGGGAGTGACGATAGATTTCGCGGCGGGTCAGGTCGTGGTCGTCCCATGCGCCGAGATAATCTCCGTTTTCCATCGGGGTGACGGTGGAAGGAAGCGGAAGGATTTTGAGTCCGTGCTTGGGCAATTCCAAGTCACGGATGATCTCAGGGCGTAACAAACTCACCACGTACGAAAACTCGGTGAATTTATAGCCAGGGAAGATTTCCTCGGTCACTGCCGCGCCGCCCGCGATATGTCTGCGCTCGAGCACGACCACTTTTTTGCCTGCCCGCGCGAGGTATGCGCCAGCCACAAGTCCATTGTGACCACCGCCGATGATGATTGCGTCGTATTGATTAGATGTCATAGATAATTCCTTTTAATCACCAGAGACACTTGCACCGTACGCCAGTGCAGGTGTAAACGGAGATGAACAGAGATTTTTTGTACACGGATTGGACGGATTTCACGGTTTAACACGGATTCTTTTTTGTTTAAAAAATCCGTTCTTTTCCGTGTAATCAGTGAAATCCGTGTCCGAATTTTTCATCTTTGTTTATCACCGTTCATCATGGTTCATTTCTTCTTCCACTCAGGCTCATAGAACGGCAGCTTGACCACTTTGGCAGGCGCGTGCTGACGGTGATGTTCGACTGTGATTTCCATGCGTACATCGGTGCCGACTTCAAAGTAGGGCTTCTGTATGTGCGCGAGGGCAATGTATTTTTTCAACACAGGTGACCATGTGGAAGTTGATGCGTATCCCACTTGTACATTACCAACAAAGATCGGCAAACTTCCGCGCACGGCTGTGCCAGGGATTTGCGGCGGCATACCAACGCCTGCGAATAACTTTTCCATGCCAACCCAATCCACTTCCAAACCGACCATCTTCCATGTGGAGCCTTCGCGCTTCTCACGTTCCAGCGCGCGGCGACCGACGAAGTAGCCGGGTTTATCGAGTGCGACTGTCCAATCGAGTCCCAGCTCAAAGGGAGATGATTTCTGCGGTTCAATCCACGCGTGGGATGCGGAGGTGTAATCCACATCCAGCATGAAGAGACCTGCTTCCACGCGCGCCATGTCCATTGCCAAAATGCCGACAGGCGCAATGCCGTAATCGCCGCCGACTTCCATCAACTTATCCCAGATTGGAAGCGCGTCTTTCGCGTCCATCCAAATTTCGTAACCGAGGTCACCTGTGTAGCCTGTGCGTGAAATGGTGACTTCAACTCCGCTAATCTTGTTCTTCATCATGCGGAAATACTTCAACTCATCCACGGGTTTCTCGGCGACGATGTTCAAGACCTTGCGCGTGTTCGGTCCCTGAAAACTAAGCGCCGCCACATCGTCCGTGACTTCGGTAATTCCCACTTCCATGCCGACCGCGTTCATCATCAGCCAGCGCAGATTCGGTTCGGCGGCAGTGAGGCGGAAGGTGGTCTCATCGAAGCGGGTGACGGTGCCATCGTCGATCATCTTGCCTTCTTCATCGCACCAGCCAGTGTAGAAGACTTGTCCCACGCTCATCTTGTGGATGTTGCGGGTGGTGACGCGATGCAGCAAAGCCGCCGCGTCTTTGCCTTTAATCACATACTTGATCAGCGGTGAGACATCGATCAGCGCCGCCGCATTGCGGATCGCCCAATACTCGCGGTCGATCGTATGTTCATACGACCCGACGACGAAGTATCCCGCCCACTTGCGCCAATTCTGCGGCTGGCACAACGCGGACGTTCGTTCATGGAATGGAGTGGTTTTGAGATTGAGCATTTATTTAACCTTTCAAAAGTAAAGACATGGTTCAGCTAGAAATTGGCGAAGAAGCTGAAAATGTATTGATAGAAACCAGACATGATAACAGGCTGCCCGAACATGTACACATCAACGGAGGGTATCAGGAGGTTAACGATTAGTGTGATATTGATTATTTTTTTCCAATTATGTTCCGAGTGTTCCAGAACTTTCCATGAAATTAATATTGCCATGAAAGTCCACCCGAATAATCGGCTGGTATCAACACCCATGAAGATCATTAAGATTCCAGACAGGAGTATGACGATGATCTGAAATGCTTCTTTTGTTCTTCTTTTTGATAATAGATATGTAATTGCGCCGATCACCATAATCCATAACGCTTTGAGTGAAAAAACAATGCCCATTAAGGCTCTTGCGGGGTCATCCAGTATCCACATTAAATTTGATTTTTCGCCAAGGTTTCTGGTTGCCAGCACCCCGGCGATACCATCATTGAGAGCAAATAGCATAAAGATATAGATGCCGCTGATCACAAAAAACTGTATAAATCCTTTGGCGTTAAACAAGGTTAATGCAAGAGAGAACCAAATAATCAAACTCGCTTCATGTGATGCGAGCGATAGTACGAACAGGGACAGTTTTGATCTTGTGTCCTGGACGAATATAAAAGAGAGAAGAATAAAGATGCTGATAAGAACATCGGGGTATCCTGGAGTTCGTATTTGGAAATATATAAAACTTGTTGTTCCAAGTGAGATAAGCTGCCAGAAAGAGACTCGAATTTGATTGGACTCGAACCATAGCCGAAGGACAAAGATCAATGCCAGGTGCAGATAAACGAAAACATTAGAAAGAACAATGGCCCGCGCATAAAAAGAATATGGGCGATCGCGGGCATTAAAAAGCGGCGGTGATAACTTACCGTCGACAGCTTCGTGAACATAATAAGGCTTGTGTTTGCATATTCCTCCGCCAAACCACTGATCTGGCCGGGCGGGAAAATAAGGCATAAACAAATAATAATAAAAGCGCCTGTGCTGCATGTGCGTATGTGATTCGAGATCTGCGAACCATGCCGGATTGACGGATACTTTGAAATATTGGAACCGACAGAATAAACAAGCTGAATAAAGGGCGATTCCCGGATCGGCGTAACGATTGCCGCCAGGATTGCTGGATCATTTTTGAAAGATCCGGGTTGATAAAAATCTGTAATCCTGTACCGGTAAAAAGGAAAGGAGAGATCTGATGCCAGTTTGTGATAAGAGCAACAGCCCAACCCACCTGCCCACCAAAGAATATCACCGAATATTTTTTTGTTCTGATTTTTATGTCCATTTGATCCATCTCAATGGATCTGAGAGGTGTAAAAATAAGGGAGATGCATTTATGCTTATCCCTTCAATGAATATTCTGCTGGCGCGAAGAAGACGATCACGGTTAATTCCTCTTCTATCGCGTGGAAACGATGTTCCACGTTCTTTGCCACATATACAATTGAACCTGACTGTACAGCACGGTTTTCATCTGCCACTTGAATTTGCGCCTTGCCACTGACGATGTAGTAGACCTCATCTTCTGTGTGCGGGCTTTGCGGATCGATCCCGCCCGCGGGGAGGATGTACACTCCCATGCTCAGGTCGGGGACCCGAGAAATTCAAGATAAAGTTTTTTTTGAGTCGGCATGCTGTGAAATGAGTTGGTTCAGTTCGTAGGATTTCATGGTTTGTCTCCAGAGTTG